>JAENWQ010000123.1 GCA_016649855.1 Actinomycetota bacterium
CTCCCATCAAGACAACGAGCCCTGGGGGGATCCCCCCAGGGCTCGTTCGCATATCAGTAAGCCCTACTTGTTGACGGACGCTTTGAACGCCGACCCGGCCTTGAACGCGGGCACCTTGGCGGCCGCGATCTGGATCGGCTCGCCGGTGCGCGGGTTCCGGGCGGTGCGGGCGGAGCGCTGACGGCGCTCGAAGGTGCCGAAGCCTGGGAGCGACACACGGTCGCCGTTGGTGACCGCGCCCTGGACGGTGCTGATGAACGCGTCTACGACGTCGCCTGCGACCTTCTTGCTCTGGTCGGTCGCCTCTGCTACCGCCTCGATCAGTTCCTTCTTGTTCACAAACTCCTCCTTCTGGTTGCCCTGCTGTGCCTAAACCGGTGGCCACCCTATAGGCCCCCAGCACCGGGGGGGTGGCAATCCCCCGAGACGGACGCCTACTGAAAGCCGTCCCCAGGCGCTACAGCCCTCAAGCGGGCCCGCTCGCTCCCCCGCTTAGACAGCTGATCGCTCGGGGGGCGCCAAACTGAATGGCCGTTCAGCACTCCCCCCTGCCCCAGCGTCCCGAGAACGAGCCAAGGACCTGTGAGCCTTCCTGCATGTTGTAGTAATGTCATGCTTTCGAACCCGTCGAAACCCCTGAACCGCCGTTCACTGAATCTGGAGACGAATGACCTCGAAGCCGAAGTTCACGCCGGAACGCCGGCGCCAGATCCTCGAAGCGGCCGTCGAAGTCATCGCGGCAAAAGGCTTATGCGATACGCGCATCTCCGATATCGCCGAGCGGGCCGGAACGAGCGCAGCATTGGTCATCTACTACTTCCACACGAAGGACCGGCTCTTGACCGAGGCACTGACCTTCGCGGAAGACCGCTTCTACCTCCAGACATTTCACGAGCTCACGAACATCGCGAGCGCGAGCGACCGTCTCACCAGACTGATCGAGATCTCCTGTCCCCCGGAAGTCCGCTCCGACGAGATCGTCGGTGAATGGATCCTGTGGGTGGAACTCTGGTCTCGCGCCCTACGGGACGAAGACGTAGCGCGCAAACGGGAGGCGCTCGACCGGAGGTGGCGCTCGACGATCGCAGAGATCGTTCGCGATGGCCAGCAGGCCGGGGAGTTCGCGGACATCGACGCCGCCGACTTCTCCTTGCGGCTGGCGGCCCTTATCGACGGGCTCGCTCTTCAAGTGGTTCTTGGTGATCGCGACGTCACGGCCACGAGAGCAAGATCGCTGGTTCTCGACGTTGCTCGTCGGGAGCTGCAGTTCGGCGAGGCGCTCACGCCCTGAAGGCTCGCGCCATCGACTCGAAGTTGTCTACCAATCTCTGAGCGTCGTCCTCGGTGTGCTGGACCGAGAACAACCATTGCTCGGCCTTCCCCCAGGGCGGGAGGAACACTCCCCCATTGTGCTGGAACAGCCAGTGGGCGTTGCTGAAGCGGTCGTCGATCTTGAGGAAACCGCGGTAGTCACGAACGGGCTCGGTCGAGAATGTGACCGCCCCCTTGGCACCGACCGCAACCACGTGGGCCGGGATGTCGTACTCGGCGATGAGCTTCTCGATGCCATCCACTGCGATCTTGCGGAGCTTGTCGATGTGCTCGTAGGCGGCATCGTCCAGCGTCTCGAGGGTTGCCTTCACCGCAGCCATCGTGAGCGGGTTGCCGTTGAAGGTCCCCACCTGGTCGTAGCCGCCTTCGGCGATCGTGTTCATGACTTCTGCCGTGCCTCCGATCGCGCCGCAGGGGACGCCCCCACCGATCGCCTTCGCGAGGCACACGATGTCGGGCGTGACGCCCAGCGCCTTCGTGGCACCGCCCGGGCCGACCGTGAGCCCCGTCTTCACCTCGTCGAAGGCGAGCAGTGCGCCGTGCCTGTGGAGGATGTCCTTGAGCCCCTGGAGATAGCCGTCGTCGGGAGGGATGATCCCCGCGTTCATCATGATCGGCTCGAGGATCATCCCGGCGATCTGGCCCTCGTGGTCGGCGAAGAGTCGCTCGATGTAGTCGAGGTCGTTGAACGGCGCGATCAGGGTCAGGTCGGTGATGGCTTTCGGCAGCCCGGTCCCTGCCGCCGGCTGCGCCGGATGATCGGCCGGGCCGATCTCGTCCTCATCGTTGGCGACCGAGACCATCGCGGAGTCGTGATGCCCGTGGTAGCAGCCCTCGATCTTGATGACGTAGTCGCGTCCGGTGTGGGCGCGCATGAGGTGGAACGCATCCATCGTCGCCTCGGTGCCGGAGTTGCCGAAGCGCCACAACGGCAGACCCCAACGACGGGCCAGTTCCTCACCGCACCAGATCGCATCTTCGGTCGGCTGGGCGAAGTGGGTTCCGAGGGGGCCGCGGTCGTTGATCGCCTTGACCACCGCGGGATGCCCGTGGCCCATGAGCGAGACGCCGTAGCCACCGTGCATGTCGACGTACTCCATCCCGTCGACGTCGTAGACCTTGGAGCCCGAGCCGTGGCTCACCCAGATCATCTGGGGCCGGGCGATCTGCCACGACGACGTCCCGCCCCCGGCGAGAGACTTCTTCGCGCGCGCGAGCATCTCGGCGGACTTCGTCTGGCGGGCGAGGAAGATCTCCTGCTGCTCCTCGATCAGCTCGGCCAGACGAGCGGTATCGCGATCGGTGACGGTTGCTTGAGCCATGCTTCCACCTTTTCCAGGGGTCGGAGATCCTTCTCTCTCGTTTGAACGGTCATTCAATCATACGTTCGGGCCCCCATCGGGGCGACCACTCCGACGAACCCCATGGTCTGGACGAGCGAGCTACGTAGAGGACCCGGGTAAATGACCGGATATAGGGTAGTGGGCTCGGCCTTTCTCAGTGGGGCCAATGGGCTGTTAAGACCCATCGGTACGAGGTCGAAACTGGAGGTAGATGGTCCGCAAGACTGGTTTCGTCCCGCAAGCAACGTGGCTCTACCTGGCATTCGGAATCGTGCTGATAGGCGCCTACGATCACTTCCACACCGGCCCCTATTACCTCGCGGTAGGGGTCTATTCCGTCGCAGGCATCCTCATCGGGTCGTTCATGAACAAGCCCGTACGACGGCTCCCCTGGCTCCTTCTCGCGGGCGGCACGGCGCTCTGGGTCCTCGGAGACTTCGTCTGGTTCCTGCCCGGGACGGGTGGGCCGACCTCGTATCCGTCCGCGGCAGATGTGACCTATCTCTTGGGCTACCCGCTGATAGGCGTGGCCCTGGCGATCCTGCTCAGAGAGAGGGCCGAGGAAAGAGCCCTGGTCGTCTTGGACGCCGCGATGATCACGATCGGGATCGGCTCGCTCGTTTGGATCATGGTTTTCGCCACCGCTTTCACCGGCGAGTCCGCGGCCAGCGTGACGGTATCGGCCCTCTACCTCGTGCTGGATCTGCTGCTCGTGGGGTTGTTGGTCCAGCTCTTTCTGGGCGGTCCGGCTCTCTCGCCGGCCTCGATCCTTCTGAGCCTGGGGCTCCTGACATTGGTCGTGTCCGACCTCGCTTCCTACGTCGTCACCTGGGACTCTTGGCTCTACTGGACCCTCATGGACGCGAGCCGGCTCGTGTCCTACGTGGCGATCGGGGCCGCGGCGTTACACCCCTCGATGGCCCGGCCGGTGGCGAGGCCCGCTCGCGGTACCGAGGCCTTTAGCCTCAGGCATCTCCTGGTACTGGCGGCGGGGGGCCTGGTGGTTTCGCTGGCGCTGCTGCCGCACATCATCTCGGACCGTGAGCGCATCGTATACGGACCCCTCCTCGGAACCGTCCTGTTCTTCTTCCTCACCCTGTTCCAGATGCGCCACCTCGTCACGAGCGTAGAGCGCGCGAACCAGACGCTGGCCGAGCAGGGCAAAGCGCTCCAGGAGGCGGAACGAAGGTACAGGACGCTCATCGAGCAGACCCCTGCTGTCTCCTACGTCGCCGACCTCCGCGACGAGATCCTCCTGTACGTCAGTCCCCAAGTGAAGGATGTGCTGGGATACGAACCATCGGAGCTGATCGACGATCCGGTGAAATGGAGACAGGCGATCCATCCCGACGATCTGGCTGAGGTCCTCGCCGACTTGCCCGACGTGACCAAGACCAAGCACGACGCCACGTTCCGGATGGTGGCCAAGGACGGCTCGACCGTGTGGGTCTCCAACCGGGTGTCTCCGAGGACCACCGACGGCAACCAGCACCTGTGGCAGGGGATCTTCCTCGACGTCTCGGACCGGATGAGGGTCGACGAGCTGGAGAAGGCCCTGACACGCGAGCGCGAAGCCGTGGCGAAGCTCCGGGCCCTCGACGAGATGAAAAACGTCTTCCTCCAGGCCGTCTCGCACGAGCTGCGCACGCCCCTGACCTCGATCAAGGGCCTCGGAGCCACCCTGCAGCTTCATCTCAACGATCTACCCACCCGGGACATCGCCGATCTCGTCGCCAGGATCAACGCCAACACTGAGAGATTGGAGGCCCTTCTCGCCAACCTTCTCGATGTGGACAAGCTCTCACGCGGCATCTTCGTGCCGACTCGCACCAAGGTCGATGTCGGTGCCGTTGTCGAGGAGGTAGCAACGAGCCTCATAGGGTCGGCGAGCCAGAGGATCGTCATCGAATGCGCCTCGGTGGAGATACATACCGACGCGTCGAAGCTCGAGCGCATCGCCGAGAACCTCATCTCGAACGCGATCAAACACACCCGTCCGGACTGCTCGATCTGGATCAGGGTCGAGGAGGATCAGCAGGGTGCACTTATCTCGGTGGAAGACTCGGGTGCCGGCATCGAAGGGGACATGAAGGAAGCGATCTTCGAACCCTTCGCCCAGTGTCGGAGCGAGCATAGTTACGCCCAGGGTTTGGGTCTCGGCCTCTCGTTGGTGCGGCGGTTCGCCGAGCTACTCGGCGGACGGGCGTGGGTGGAGGACCGCCCCGGGGGCGGCGCAGCGTTCAAGATCCGGCTACCGGCCGACAGTCAGGTCCCGGCACACAGCGGTAGCAGCCAGAAGGCCTGAGGAGCGGTGCTCAGCGCTCGATGTTGATGTAGATGTGCTTCGTCTCGAGGTAGTCCTCGATGCCGTGAGGGCCCAACTCCCGGCCGATGCCCGACTCTTTGTAACCACCCCACGGGGCCTCGGTCGGCGCCGGCTGCGAATCGTTGATCCACACCGTTCCCGCGCGTATCGCCTTGGCCGTTCGCAGGGCCTTGCCGATGTCGCGCGTCCAGATCGCCGCGGCGAGGCCGAAGTTCGTGTCGTTGGCCAGGCGGGTCACCTCATCGACGTCGTCGAACGGGATCACCGACATCACTGGTCCGAAGATCTCCTCGCGCGCGATCTTCATGTTGTTGTTGACGTCGGCGAAGATCGTTGGCGGTACGAAGTAACCGTTCCGGTAACGCTCGTCGGTGACAGTGCGCTCGGTGGTGGCGAGCCGCGCTCCTTCGGCCTTGCCCGCGGCGATGTAGGAGAGCACGCGCTCCTGCTGCTCCTTGCTGACGAGCGGTCCCATCGTCGTGTCCGGCTCGAGGCTCCCGCCCATCGTGATCGCCTGAGCGACCGCGACCATCTGCTCGAGCGCATCGTTGTAGACCGACCGCTCGACGAACACTCTGGAACCGGCCGAACAGATCTCGCCCTGGTTGCCGAAGATGCCGTCACACGTGCCCTGGATCGCATGCTCGAAGTCGGCGTCGGCGAACACGATGTTGGGCGACTTACCTCCGAGCTCGAGGGTCACGCGCTTGAGTGTGTCGGCGCCGTTCTTCATGATCAGCTTGCCGACCTCGAGCGAGCCGGTGAAGCCGACCTTGTCGACCTTGGGGCTCACGACCAACGGGTGACCGGCGGTCTCTCCGAAGCCGGTGACGACATTGAGGACGCCCGGCGGCAGCCCGGCCTCCTCGAGGATCTTGGGGATCTCGAGGGCGGTCAGCGGCGTCTGCTCGGCGGGCTTGAGGATCGCGGTGCAGCCGGCGGCGAGGGCTGGCGCGACCTTCTGGACTGCCATCAGCATCGGGTAGTTCCACGGCGTGATCATCGCCGCGACCCCTACCGGTTCCTTGACCACAAGGCTCATCGCTCCCGGACCGACCGGAGGGATGTCGCCGTGGATCTTGGTCGCCCAGCCGCCGTAGTACTCGAACATGAAGGCGACCTCGTCGATGTCGTGCTTCGCTTCTTCGAGCGGCTTGCCGGAGTCCCGGGACTCCATCTCGACGAGACGGTCGTGCTCCCGGCGGGCTATCTCGGCGGCGCGCAACAGGATGCGGGCCCGGTCGCGCTCCGACATCGTCGCCCAAGGTCCGGTGTCGAACGCGGCCCTGGCGGCATCGATCGCCGCGTCCACATCGGCAGGCTTAGAGTCGGGTGCGGTCGCGAGGACCTCGCCGGTGGCCGGCTCGAAGACATCGAAGCGACTGCCGTCGCGCGCGTCGACCCACTTGCCGTTGACGTAGTTCTGCAGGTCCATCGTGTTAGCTTAGCAAGTAGGATTGAACGGCCGTTCAGTAACGTGCGCGAAGGAGGTGGCCATGTCCGTTCCCGAGATCACCGAGGCACAGTTCGAGGCCGCCCTCCAACCCTTCGGAAAGAGCCGCACGCTCCCCGCCGCCGCCTACGTCTCAGACGCCGTCCTCGACTGCTCAAGGCATTCTTCAACGTCTGCCGCCATCGCGGCCACGAACTCCTCCCGTGCGGATCGAGCGCCGCTGCCAAGGCCATCAAATGCCCGTACCACGGGTGGACCTACGGCCTCGATGGCTCGCTCAAGGGGGCGCCGCACTTCTCCGACCAGCCTGACTTCGATATCGCCGACTTCCCCTTGATCGAGGCACGCACGCACGAGTGGGGTGGCTGGGTGTTCGTTAACGTCTCGGGCGATGCCCCCGGGTTCGATCGCTACCTCGGCTCACTGACGATGACGATCGCTCCGTATCAGCCCGAGCGCCTCGTGATCGCAGCGCGCGACGAGTACGTCGTGGGCTCCAACTGGAAGTCGATCATCGAGAACTATCACGAGTGCTAGCACTGCAACCACATCCACCCCGAGCTCGTGCAGGTGTCGTCGCCCGACTCGGGCCGAACCTGGTACCCCGACGGTGCCTGGGCCGGCGGCGACATGGAACTCCTCGACGGCATGAAGACGATGTCGATGGACGGCCAGACCGGCGCTGCAAAGATGCTCCCCGGTCTCGAGGGCAAGCAGCTCCGCGACGTCCTCTACTTCGAGCTGTTCCCCAACCTGTTGATCAGCCCGCACCCCGACTACATCCTCACGCACCGCTTCGAGCCGCTCGCCCCCGGCTTCACCAAGGTCGAGTGCCACTGGCTCTTGGATCCCGAGGAGGCCGCCCGAGACGGCTTCGACCCGTCCTACGCGGTCGACTTCTGGGACATCACCAACAAGCAGGACTGGTCGGCGACCGAAGGCGCCCAGCGCGGCATGAACTCCAAGGGCTACACCCCCGGTCCCCTATCGAGCGTCGAGGAAACGGTCTACCAGGCGATCTACCTCGTCGCCTCGGGCTACAAGCACGGCCGCATCAACCTCGACGACCTCGCCAAGCCGTCCGAGATCCTGGCCCGCCCGGACACATAAGCATTGACCCCAGCTGGCCTCGGACGGTCGTTCATTCAGGAGTGGAACCGTCCAGAATCTGACGAGCCCCAAGCGGTTCATCCAGCTGAACGAGAACATTGTTCACGACACTCAGCCCAGGACAGAAAACCACGTTCGGTGCATCCCCGACAAAGAGTGTAATGGTGACCCGTTGCTCCGATTCGAGGCGGTCTCAACCGGTCGACGCAACAACCTCGGCGAGTTTCTCTGCTGGGGTCTTCCACCCAAGCGTCTCACGCGGGCGCCCGTTTAGGAGGTCGGCGGCTCTTTGGAGTTCGGCGTCGGTGACTCGCGAGAGGCCGCGAC
>JAENWQ010000118.1 GCA_016649855.1 Actinomycetota bacterium
GGAAGCTGTGATGATGTGGTCGGCGCGGTACGCGGGATCGACATCGAGCGTTCCGTCCGGCAGAGGGATCGCTGAGAACTCACCGAACAGCTGCTTCACGTACGCCTCGGAAAGTACCGCGTCTCCGTACCTCAGGAACGGCGTCTCGCCCTGGGTTCGGAGCTGGAGCGGGGTTCCCGCTCCCACCATCCGTTCGACGCGCTTACCGATCTTGGCTCGGGCCGATGCGTGCTCCAGGGCCACGAGCAGGAACGGGTACTCCCGCGTCCATGATCCGGGGACCGACCCTCCCACCAAGGCCTCGTAGCCGCCGGTGGAGTCGTCGCTGACGATCCCGACGACCGTCACGGTTCGGTCCCGGAAATGGATCTTCATGCCCACCCGGGCGCGACGTAGCTCCGCTCCCGTTTCGGAGAGCACCGCGGAGCGGCCGTCGAGCGAACGGATCAGTTGTCGCTCGCTGGGTTTCACGAACCCCGAGTAAGCCGAAGGAGGCACAACCGCAACGTCTAGAGGTATGAACCGGTCACCACTCGGCTGATCGATCACCGTTCCCTCCTCGGCGACCGTCTTGGCGATCCAGTCGATCCCCGCTACGACCCTGGCGACCCCCGCCACCCCAGGGGAGCCCGACAGGGAGCCGGCCACCGACGCGGGGATCCCGCTGGCGGTCCATGCCAGCATCGTGGTCGGAGCGCGTTTAGTGGGAGCCGCGAGCTGCACCGGCTCAGGGGAGCTCTGCGACGGTGACGGTGCTCCCGGGGCTCCCGTCGGACCGTCACCGGTACCGAGGCGGCCCCCGAACCCAAAGGTGACAAGCCCGCCGATCATGACTCCGACGAACACCGATGACGCGGTGCCCGCGGCTCTTCGAGACCTGGTCACCGCAGACCGTTCGCGATCGCCACAACGGTGCCGAGGTCGAGCGATGGAGCGGTGATGGATCGATAGACGCCGTGGCTGATCCACTGGAGCTCCCCGGCGTCCGGGGACCACCGCGCACGAACCCCGTCCAGAACCACCGACTGGAACTCCTGCGAGGAAGGAGGCAGGAACTCGACCGCATCCGACTGCACGAGTCGTATGCCGAGCCCATCGAACTCGATCTCGCTGCGCCGGTAAATAACCTCGCTGGCGGTTCCCGAGCCGTCCGGAAAGACATACGCAGAGCTGGGGCGGTAGCCCTCCGGTAGGTACGACGGTTCCCTGGCGAACTCGAGCGCGTAGGCCTCATCGACCGAGACGACGGTCACACCCGGAGGATCGGGTGCCCTGCGGGCGGCCACCGAGATAGAGGCGGCGACCTCGATCAGATCCTCGCGCGGCAGGTTCGACTCCAAGACGATGTGCTGCGAGCTCGTGAAGAGGTCCACCCTGCGGCTGAGGTACCAGTCGGCAGGCAGGTAGTACGCGGGACTGCCGTTCGACAGCCGCACGGATTCCGCGGTGCGCGGATAGGAATTCCTGCCGGCGGGCTCGGCGGCAACCTTCAACCACGTGAGACCACGGGCGTAACTGAGCACCTCTCTCCCCGTGGAAGTGGACCCGGACCTGTACGGCTCGAGGCCGCTCAAGAACCCGGGGGCAGGGACATCGAGAGACTCCGGATCCTCGGGGGTCCAACCTCCGTCCCTCAGGGTTCCGGTTGCCGGCACGTCGATGTCGCCCTCCCCTTCATCGGTGTCGTTCAGGCTCACGGCGCGGACGACCAGATCAGGTTGCTCGGCCCCCGCCGGCGTGACGCGAACCAAGAGAGGGAACCAGGTGGCCCGGTCGATGAACATCTCGACCCGGTCGGTGGGCTCGAACGTGCGCCACGAACCTCCAGCCTCGACAGCCGCCACGAAG
This sequence comes from Actinomycetota bacterium, assembly GCA_016649855.1. Taxonomy (GTDB): domain Bacteria; phylum Actinomycetota; class CADDZG01; order CADDZG01; family WHSQ01; genus WHTI01. Next base: position 1,849 of record JAENWQ010000118.1, read on the forward strand.
GGCTGCGCGTCACGGAATTCCATCTCCAGCTCGTAGGCCGCGTGGCCGGCGATCACGCGCTCCCCCACGACCCGGAAGTTCTCAGATCCGGCCAGGGTTTCGAGCGGCAGGATCAGGTCGGTCGGAAGCCTGCTCCCTCCGTCGAAGGGCTGCCTGTCGGTCACACCCCGCTCTATCTCCAACGTATCGACGCAGATCGGAAGCGCGGCGACAGGACACGGACGGGGTTCCTTGATCCACCATCCGTTCGGGTCGGCAAGCAACCGGACGTCGTTCCTCGGCCAGACGGCGGATGGATAGTTCGAGCGGTCCTCGATCGAGAGGCTCATGGTCTCGGGGGCGTTGAACGACACCCTCACGTCGAAACGGCGGACCGGGACCGCCTCGTGCCATCCGCGTTCGACGATCTTGTACTCGGCGCGGTACGACTCGAGGGCCCGGGCGGCAGCCCTGACCGAGCCGGTCACATCGGCGGCGGATGCGACGCTCCCGTCCTGCAACCAGGGAAGGGACGAGCCGACCAGCACGGCCGCGGTGACGACCGCCGCGGCCGCCCCGATCCGGAACCTGCGGACGCGCTCTTGCCTCTTCAGGGTCAACGGTTGCTCTTCGGTGATCCGCTCCATGATCGCTTCGGTGAGGTTCGGAACGGCCTCAACTGCCTGCAAGCGGACCGCGGCAACAACTCCCCGAAGCCGCTTCTCCACCACACGGCACTCCGCACAGGTTTCGAGATGCTGCTCCAGTTCTCCCCGCGCGCCAGGATCCAGCTCGCCGTCGATGTAGGCGGAGAGATCGTCCCGGTACGGCTCATGCACGCTAGAGCTCACCGGTGTCTCCTTGCGATTCGGAGAGGAACCTCTCGGCCAGGAGCAGTCGTGCGCGATGGACCCGACTCTTGACTGTGCCCACCGGCACCCCGAGCAGATCGGATACATCCCGGTAGGAAAGGCCGAACAGATCGATCATCACCAGCGGTTCCCGGACGTCAAGCGAGAGAGACTTGAGCGCCTCTCTGATGTCGTAGCTCCTGGTTTGGTCGTGCTCGGTGGGTCGGGGTTGTCGCTCCATCTCGGCCTCGAGCTTGCGACGTCTGCCGGATTTCCGGAACTCGTCCATCGCGCAGTTGCGGGCGATCGAGAGCAACCAGGTCGAGAACCTCGAGTCGCCTCGGTAGCGTCCGATGTTGCGGAACGCCTTGATGAAGGCGTCCTGGGTGACGTCATCGGCAAGGGACTCGTCGCGGGCAAGGTGGAAGACGAAACGCCAGACGTCGGCCTGGAAGGCGCGCACGATCTCTTCGAACGCCGCGATGTCGCCGCGCCGGGCCGCTTCCACGGTGCGCGGATCCGGCTCCTGCACGCTTCCCCCCGCCGGCATCTATATGGGACGGATGTCATCTTCGCACCTCACGCCCATCAGACGCCGTGGGCCGGGCAAAGGTTCGGGGCACCCGGAACACACCTTTGAAGCACCTAGCCCGCGGCCGGCCGCGGGGAAACCTCTTCAAAGGTGGACAGGGGGTTAGGCGGCTCCGTCGGCTCGCAGGCGACGGAGTTCGTCCCTGAGCTTCCTGACCTTCGCCTGGTAGGTGCCCTGTTCGGTGATCAGGGAACCGGGGGGCGTCCTCTGTTCGGCGCCGCACAGTGGGCAGGAGGTGAGGCCGGGCTCAAGCCCGACCCCACACTCGCTGCAACTCCTCTTGTGCTTCTTGGCTGTGGCCATATGCCTACTCGCTTACGAGCACCCGCTGGTCGATCCACACGAGGGACAGGCGAAGCACGATCCGGACGGGTTCATCTCGACCCCACAGGTGCCGCAGTAGGGGCGAGACCCGGAGCTGACATCGTCGGCGACCGGTCCGAGGACTACCACGCCCTGGGGCTTGTCGTGCCCGTTTCCATTGCCATTACCGTTCCCGTTCGTGTGACCGTTGGCGCTGTCGCCGTCCGCGAGCGGGGTCTCGGTCAGCTTGCCTTCGATCTCGGCCTGGCGCTCGCCCGATGCCTTGATCCCGAGGGCGTGCCGGTCCTCGACGCTCAGGTACTCGAACGCGAGTGCCCGGAAGACGTAGTCGAGGATCGAGGTGGCGATTCGGAAGTCGGGGTCGTCGGTCATGCCCGAGGGCTCGAAGCGCGTGCCGACGAACTGCTTGACGTAGGCCGAGAGCGGAACCCCGTACTGGAGGCCCATCGAGATCGAGATGGCGAACGCATCCATGATCCCGGCAAGGGTCGAGCCTTGCTTGGCGACCCTGAGGAACAGCTCGCCGACCGATCCGTCCGCGTACTCACCGGCGTTGATGTAGCCCTCGGTGTCGGCGACACGGAACTTGATCGTCTGGCTACGGCGCTTCTTGGGCAGTCGCTGTCGCACCGGTTGCGGAACGGCGGTGACCTTGGCCTCGGGCTCGGCCTTCACGTCCTTCTTCGTGACCGACAGCGGCTGGGCCGCCTTGCAGTTGTCCCGGTAGATCGCGAGCGCCTTCAGACCGAGACGCCAGCCCTCCATGTAGGCCGTCTCGACGTCCTCGATCGTCACGTTCTCGGGCAGATTCACCGTTTTGGAAATCGCCCCCGAGAGGAACGGCTGCGCTGCAGCCATCATCTTGATGTGGCCCATGTAGTTGATCGAGCGGTCACCCATCGCGGTGTCGAACACGGTCATGTGCTCGTCGCGGAGGTGCGGCGCACCGACCACGTGTGAGTTGTCGTCGATGAAAGCGATGATGTCGGTGACCTGAGCCTCCGTGTATCCGAGCTTGCGGAGCGCCCGGGGCACCGACTGGTTCACGATCGACATCGTGCCCCCGCCGACCAGCTTCTTGGTCTTCTTGAGCGCCAGGTCCGGCTCGATCCCAGTGGTGTCACAATCCATCAACAACCCGATGGTGTTGTGGCTGACGAAACCATTTGCCAGGTACGTGACGTTCTCGGGCACGGACAGGTCGTAGGTCAGTTCGTCCTCGCCGAGTTCCGCGACCGCGACCCGGTCGTAGAAGAACCGGAGCAGGTATCCGAGCTCGGCGTCGTTGGTGTCGTCGAACAACTCCGAAGCGATCCGCCGGGAAACCGACCCGGTACGGCTGCGCTCGAGCATAAGAACCTTGCGCATGCGGCCGTTGTCGGGGGCGAGGCGGTCGATCAGGGCCCTGGTGAATGGGATCCTGTCCTTCCGGGCCGACTGCTGCGAAACCTTCCTCCCCACAGCCGCGTTCTTACGACCGCTCATGAACCCGATCTCGGAGAGGAACCGCTCGTTGTAACCGGTGTTGATCAGCCGCAGAACCGCGAGGTCGGCGTTGCTCCATCCCGTCTTATCGAACTTGCGCGTGGTTGGAAAACCGAGCGCCAGAAGCAGCGACTGCACATCGTGCGAGAACCCGACGGCAGTCGTCGACCAGCAGGGGTATCCCGAGGTGACCGTCCCATCAGCCTCGAAGAGGCCTCGGATGAACCCTCCGTAGACGTCGCGGTCGTTGCTGTAGAGGAGCGCGCTCGGGAGGTGAGGAACGTAACCCTTGCCCGAGTGGCCCTCAGACGGCACATCCTTTGCGAACCCGCACGCGCCCCACCACTCGACCAGCCTTACCGAGTGAAGAGCGACCTCCGTGTAACCGGTCCTCTGCGCGGTATGGGCCTCGAGACCAAAGAGCTCTTTGCCGAGGAAGCTAAGTCGCTCGACCACATCGAAGTCGCCGTCGGCGACGCAGAACCGGAGGCCTCTGGAGTGGAGCGAACCGTCGCCCATGAAGTAGCCGAGCAACTCGGCCAGCTCTGGAGTCATCCGGCGCGGCGCGCGAGCATGATGCTCGCCGGTCCAGTACGCCTCCGGAAGTGGCGGGAGCGTCACCTCCTGCGGCTCACCTATCAACTGATCGAGAGCAAGAGGCACCAGGTCGCCTTCGGCGATCTCCCCGAACCGCTTCCACGCCCACGAGCCGTCTTCCGCAACGATCTTGATCCGGTGCTTAGGTGTCCCCTTGATCCGGTAGCCACGCGCCGTCGTCACATCAACCACCGCTTCGAGGCCGTTGACGTAGAACTTGGTGGCATCCCGCGGGCCCTCGTCGGTGTTCACCTTGATTCCGAGATCCTGCCACTGCTCGCCGTCCACATCGCCCAGAGAACCGAGCCGCACGAGGCCGCGCTCGGTGGGAACGAGCGTGCCTCCCACGAGACACCCGGTCGGCGCCAAAACGGTGGCCTGCGCGTTGCGGTAGCCGTACTCGGTCCCGAGGGCCAGAGCGCGGTCCCACGACCCGCGGGCCGCCGACAGCAGGTTCTCGGGGGCCTTGTCCGCATCGATCTGGTAGGACGCATCGCGGTGCTTGCCGATCACCCTGAGCATCGGCGCCTCGTTCTTCTTGTACTCCTCGAAGGCACCCATGCGCTTGGCGATCTTGGCCGAGGTCAGGTAGCAGTGACCGGTCATCAGAGCAGTGATCGCACCGGCCCACGCACGGCCCTCGTCCGAGTCGTAGGCGAGGCCCTGAGTCATCAGAAGAGCGCCCAGGTTCGCGTAGCCCTGGCCCAGCTGACGGAACTTCTGGGAGTTATCGCCGATCGCCTCGGTCGGGTAGCTCGCGAAGCCGACCGAGATCTCCTGAGCCAGGAACACGACCTCGACCGCGTGCTTGAACGCATCGACATCGAAGCGGTCGTCGGTGTCGAGGAACTTCATGAGGTTGAGCGAGGCGAGGTTGCAAGCCGAGTTATCCAAATGAAGGTACTCGCTACATGGGTTAGATGCGTTGATGCGACCGCTCTCCGGGCACGTGTGCCAGTCGTTGATCGTCGTGTCGTACTGCATCCCTGGATCTGCGCACTGCCACGCCGCGTCGGCAAGCTCGCGCATCAGTGCGCGGGCCTTTACAGTCTCGATCGTCTCGCCGGTCGTGATCGCCTTGAGCTCATAGTCGGCGTCGTCGAGGACCGCCTGCATGAAGGTGTCGTTAACCCGCACCGAGTTGTTGGCGTTCTGGTACTGGATCGAGTGCGAGTCGGCGCCGTCGAGGTCCATGTCGAACCCGGCGTCGCTGAGCGCCCGGGCCTTGTGCTCCTCGAGCGCCTTGCACCAGATGAAGTCCTTGATATCTGGGTGACCGACGTCGAGCACGACCATCTTCGCCGCGCGCCGGGTAGCGCCGCCCGACTTGATCGTTCCTGCGGACGCATCCGCGCCGCGCATGAAGGAGACGGGACCAGATGCGGTTCCCCCCGACTTCAGACGCTCCTTGGACGAACGGATGCGCGACAGATTGATGCCGGCGCCGGAGCCGTGCTTGAAGATCCGGCCCTCTTCGGCATACCAGTTGAGGATCGAGTCCATCTCGTCCTCTACTTTGAGGATGAAACACGCGCTAACCTGCTCGTGGCCCTTGGGACGCCAGCCGACGTTGAACCACACCGGTGAGTTGAATGCGGCCTTCTGGGTGACCAGGAGGTGGGTGAGCTCGTCCTTGAAGATCTGCGCCTCGTCGTCATCGGCGAAGTAGCCACGGGCGAGACCCTCCTCGTGGTACCGGTTCACGACCCGGTCGATCATCTGCTTGACCGACCGTTCGCGCTCGGGGGTTCCGGGAGAGCCACGGAAGTACTTCTGTGTGGCGATGTTGGTGGCGTTCTGGGACCACGCCTTGGGGATCTCGACCCCCAGCTGCTCGAACGCGACGACGCCGGTGCGGTAGTTCTTGATCACGGCATCGCGAAGCTCCCACTCAACCTCGTCGTAGGGATGAACCCCTTCCGTGGTGAAGTGCCTCCGGATCTTGAGAGCGCTCTGGTCATCGATGGCAGCTCGTGGTGTCACCTGCGAAATCCCCCTCTTCTTCCTATATCCATCCCCATCAATTGTCCCATCCCGGGCCGGCTAAGAAAAGGCCAAACCACGAGATGTGGGGGCTCCCGTACCCCAAAACCACAACATGTGGTGAATCACAGAAGTGAAATTACGCCCGTGTGCGGAAGGGGTCAAGTCTATGAGCGAACTTTCCGCGCTTGATTTCGCGAGCAAAGGGACCGGGCAGACCGCTAGCCCCGGTGGGGGCCCGGAAGCTCGATCTTCTGCCCCGCGATGGGAACTCCGACGATGTCGTTGAGCTCGTAGAGCGCGTCCACGTAGGCCCGCTTGTCGATGCCCGTGGGGGAGAACCGGGTCGCCACCCCCCACAGCGTGTCGCCCTGCTGGAGCACGACCGAATCGGGGGCGCCGGGCTTCGA
>JAENWQ010000178.1 GCA_016649855.1 Actinomycetota bacterium
ACGCCAAGACGAAGATCGAGGTGGAGACGCACAGGGCCGCGGTGGAGCTGGAGCGCGGCCTGTCGCTTCCCCTTCCGGCCACGGGCTAGATGACGTGATGACGGCGTCCCTGGAACACGAGCCGCGCTTCATCGGCTCGTTCGACGGCACGATGCTGGCGGTGCGTTCTCTCGGCAACCGGGAGCTACCTCCCCTGCTCCTGGTTCCGTCGGTGGGATCCAATCTGGCCCCGTGGCGGCGAGCGCTTCCCCGGCTCCTTGAAGATCACCACATAGTCACTTGGGACCTCAGGGGGCTGCACGAGTCGGGCCCTCCCGTCACGAACCGCCTGGATGCCGGAGCGCACGCCGAGGACGCGGTCGCGGTGATGGACGAGGCGGGGCTCGACGCTCTTCCCGTGCTGTCCTGGAGCACGGGAGGGCGGATCGCCGTCGAGCTGGCGCACCGCTACCCGGAGCGGGTCACCGCGTTGATGCTCGCCTGCGGGATGAACGGCTATCCCCTGGGACGACTGTTCAGGAATCTCGACATCCCCGTCGTCCTCCCGCTCCTTGCGGGGGTCGCCAAGCACTTCGCGTCCGTCTTCGGGGCGGGACTCCGGACCATGGCGGGGTGGCCCGAGCTCGGCGGGATCGTTCGCCAGTCGGGCCTGCTGGCACCGACCGCGGACATCGGCGCGTTCGTCGACATGCTCAAGGGGCTGGCCCAGTGCGACACGAAAGCTCTCCTTGCGACCTACGAGAAGGTTGCCGGTGATCCCGCGCCGGGAGCTCTCGAGGGGATCGTTGCCCCCACGATGCTGGTCCTCGGGGACAAGGACCGCTTCACGCCGCGCGGGCTCTCCGAACAGATCGCCGCCGCGATCCCCGGAACCGAGGTTCACGAGTACGAGGGCGCAACCCACTTCCTGCCCCTCGAGTTCCCCGCGCGCCTCAGCGGAGACATCAAGGAGTTCCTCGACCGGCTACCCGGCGTGACGAGAGAGGAAGTCCCGTAGCGCCTCGTTCACCTGCTCGGGCCTGCTGAGGTTCGCGGCGTGTCCGCCCCCCTCGATCACCGTGAGCCCCTCGCAGTTCGGGAGTTCCCGGCAAAGACGTTCCGCCTTGTCGATTGAGATCGCGACGTCTTGATCGCCGTGAACGATCGCCACCGGCTGGGTGATCTGCGATAGCTGTTCGTGGATGTCGTCCCGGTCGAGCAGGGTCCGGAACGGTTCGGTGATGGTGTCGCCCGGGCGCGCGAGCCACTTCGCTATCCACGGCTCGTGATCGGCCGGACCGATAATGATCCCGGCGACCGAGCGGGCAAGGTCCTCGGTCGGTTGTACGGCCCACGCCCCCGCCATGCCCTCGTAGACCGGCACCATCGAGGCGTCTTCGGTCCCCGCCTGCGTGTCGATCAGGAACAGGGCTCGCACCCGCTCGGGGGCGGTCAACGCCGCGCGCAGACAGATGAACCCACCCTGTGACATCCCGACCAGGGTTGCGCTCTGGACATCGCAGGCGTCCATCACCGCGAGGAGGTCGTCGGCTGAATCCCAGTAGGTGAAGGGCCCGCGGGCTTCCGTGGCCCCGAAGCCCCGCTGATCCCAGGTGATGCACCGGTAGTCCTCCCGGAGCACCTCGATCTGCGGTTCGAACATCTCGTGATCCATGAGGAATCCGTGGCTGAACACGACCGCGGGCCGGTCCCCTCCGGGATCGAGGTAGTGAACCGAGATGTCGCCGTTCTTCGCCGCTGGCAAGGTGGCCTCCTAAACCTTGAGCCGGATGATGTCTTTGAGAACCTCGAACGAAGCGGGGGTCTCCCCCAGTAGCTCCCCATCGGCCTCGACCGGGAGCGGACGCTCCGAGGTGATCGAGCAGCGCACCCGCTTGGCCTCGAGGATGTCCGGGTGCGGAACGTGCTTACCCTTGTAGACCTTGGGCATGAGCGCCACCGACTCGCGCTTCTTGGCATGCTCGACCTGGATGTCGAGAAGGCCGTCGGTCGGGGCGGCCTTCGGGGCGATCTTCATGCCACCTCCGAAGAACTGGCCGTTGGCGATGACCATGTTGTTCATCCGGCCCTCGTACTTCTTGTCGACGAGGTCGACCACGACGTTCGCGGCCTTGTGTCTGAACAACGTGAGCCAGAAGGCGAAGAAGTAGATCGTCGGCCCGAACCACCGTGGCATCCGTGCGGCCTTGCCCACGGTCGCGGCGCCCATCCCGACCTCGGCGATGTTGGGGAAGTACCGGACCGTCTCGACGCCGTCCTTCATGAACGTCACCTTGCCGATGTCGATGCTGAACGCTCCGTCTCCATCGAGGTGTGAGACTGCGTGGGCGGGCATCGCTGGGATGCCGAAGGTCTTGATGAAGTCGCACGCCGAACCCGCGGCCACGACTCCCAGGACGGCATCGGGGTTGACCGCCTTGTCGTTCTCGATCATCCCGTTGACGACCTCATGGACGGTCCCGTCGCCTCCGACGGCCACGAGGAAGCGCGAGCCGCGCTCGAGCGCCTCACGGGCCAGCTGCGTGGCGTGTCCTGCACTCTGGGTGTGGAAGACCTCGTAAGGGAGCCCCCTGAGCAACAGGTTCTTCTCGACCTCGGGAAGCGCCTTGCCCACTCCCCCGTTGCCGGAGCGGGAGTTGCAGATCAGGGTGATGATCCCGAACGGGCTCCGTGGGCCCTCGCCGCTCACAGCCCCGCTCACAACCCCATGACCCCCGGGTTCATGATCCCCTTCGGATCGATCGCCTTCTTTATCTGACGCAGCACCTCGAACCACTCGCCCAGCTCCTCTTCTATCCACCCGGCGCGTGCCCGGCCGATCCCGTGATGGTGACTGATGGTGCCGCCCGAGTCGAGGGTCGTCCTCATGGCTACCGCCCACCACCTGGCGTCGACCTCTTCGGCCTGCTCATCCGACTCGCACGTGGAGCCCATCGTGAAGTAGAGGCAAGCACCGTCCGGATAGACGTGGGACAGGTGGCACCCGACCACCATCGCGACCTCCGAGAGTGCGTCCTTGAGCGAGTGGTAGAGGTCTCTAAGAACGCTCCAGGTTCCGGCCACCTCGATCGTGTCGACGATGCCGTGGGGGCCGAGTGGGCCCTCGCCGGCCATGACCTTGCGGAACTCCTCGACCGCGTCGTTCCGGTGCTCCCACCAGTGGGCAACCAGAGCCGCGGGGCCGGTGGTCCCGTCCATCAGCCCCGCGGCCCGGTCGCGCCGGGTCACTCCGTCGGTTCCGTCGAACGAGGTCAGGAGCAGCGGACCGGGGGGTTCGTCCGGATGGTTCCGGAGGAACAGCGTGGCGTCTTCCGGGTCGTACAGGCGCACCATGGTTGGAGCGAGATCCGATTGAGCGAGGAGGCGGCACGCCTTGACCCCTTCGGTCATGTGCTCGAAGCGGACGCACAGATCGGCACGCTCGGTCGGAAGCGGAGAGACGCGCAGGGTCGCCTCGGTCACGATCCCGAGCGCTCCTTCCGAGCCGATCATCAATCCGGCGAGATCGGGGCCGGTCGAACGGCGCGGCGCGGTCTTGGTCCTGACGACACGCCCGCCCGGCAGCACTGCTTCGAGACCGGCGACGAGGTCCTCGATGCCCCCGTAGCGAGCCGATAGCTGGCCGCATGCACGGGTCGCCAGCCATCCGCCCACCGTCGAGATATCGATCGACTGGGGCTCGTGTCCAAGGAGGTAACCGCGCTCGGCGAGGTGAGCGCGCAACTCCGGGCCGGTGACGCCGGCTCCCGCGGTAACGAGGCGGCTCTTCTCGTCGACCTCGGAGATCGCGTTCAGCCGTTCGAGGTCGATGACGACCGCCCCGGAGGGCTCGATGCCTCGCACGACGCTCGATCCCCCGCCGAATGGAACCACCGGCGTCCCCGTCTCCTGCGCCCACTCGAGCAGCGTCGAAACTGCCGCTGCGTCGGGCGGCCGGACCACTGCCGACGGTCCTTGACCGGGCTCGCCCCTGCGGTCGCGGAGGAGTGCGACCGGGAACCAGTCGTGCGCGTGGGCCGCGAGATCCTCCGGAGAGGTGCCGACCGCGCCGGCGCCGAGGAGGTCGAACAGTTCCGTCACGATCGCCCCGGCACTAGTGCACCTTCGCGTAAGTAGCGTCAACATCCAGAGCGTCACTGCGCGGCGAGGGCAAGGCGCGAGGAGTCGTGCGTACCGGGGAGTACGTGCGCGACGAACAACGCAGCCATCGTCGACCGAGCCATCTGAGTCGCGGCGGGCGAAGCGATGCTGCGGCGAAGATGGCGAGGCTCAGGGGCGCTCTGGTGTCACGGTTATTTGCGCGGAGGTGCACTAGACGCGCTCGACGATGGTTGCGATGCCCTGGCCTACCCCGATGCACATCGTGGCCAGGCCGTAACGCACCTCTCGACGCCTCATCTCGTAGAGGAGCGTCGTGATGATGCGCGCTCCCGAACATCCGAGTGGATGCCCGACCGCGATCGCTCCACCGTTCACGTTCACGCGCTCCATGTCGAGACCGAGTTCCCTGACGCACGCGATCGATTGGGCCGCAAACGCTTCGTTCAGCTCCACGAGATCGATATCGGCGACCGAGAGTCCCGATCGTTCGAGCACCTTGCGCGTCGCGAAGACCGGACCGATCCCCATGACTCGGGGTTCGACCCCCGCGACCGCGGTGGCGACGACGCGGGCCATCGGGGTCCACCCGCCTCTTTCGAGGCCCTCCTTCGATGCGAGAAGCACCGAGGCGGCGCCGTCGTTGACGCCCGAAGAGTTGCCCGCGGTAACCACGCCACCTTCTCTGAAGGCAGGTTTTAGGGATCCCAGGCGCTCGAGTGAAGTATCCGGGCGCGGCGGTTCATCGTGATCGATGACGACCGGATCGCCCTTGCGCTGCAGGATCTCTACCGGGACGATCTCCTCCTTGAAGCGGCCGGCATCGCGCGCCTCGATCGCGCGCTGGTGGCTCCTTAAGGCGAACTCGTCCTGCTCGTGGCGCGTGACGCCCCACTCCTCGGCGACGTTCTCGGCCGTGTTGCCCATCGAGTCGGTCCCGTGAAGCGCGTGGAGGGCCGGATTGGGGAAGCGCCAGCCGATCGTCGTGTCGTAGACCTCGGTGTTCCGATCGAACGCACGCTCTGCCTTGGGCATCACGAACGGTGCCCGGGTCATGGATTCGGAGCCGCCGGCGATCACCACGTCCCCCTCCCCGGCGATGATCTGCCTGCTCCCCGAGTTCACGGCCTCGAGGCCCGATCCGCATAAGCGGTTCACGGTGACGCCGGGAACCGATACCGGGAGACCGGCGAGCAGGAGCGCCATGCGGGCGACGTTGCGGTTGTCCTCCCCTGCCTGATTGGCGGCACCCCAGACGACGTCCTCGACATCGGCACCAGGGACGGCGTTGCGCGACACGATCGACGCGATCACATG
>JAENWQ010000167.1 GCA_016649855.1 Actinomycetota bacterium
CCAGCCCCCAACGATCGGGTCGCCCGCGCGCTGACCCTCTGTCCGCTCCGTGCGGCAAGGACGCTCACCAACGAGATCAGGGCGAGGCTGAAAAGGGTGACGAGGGCGCCTAGGAGCACGGCCTCATCGAACACTTGGGAAAGGAATTCCGAAACGAAGTTCATACGGTTCACCTCCTGCGTCGAGGAACGGTCGCAGAGCACCCGCCTGTGGTGATCCGGACAAACTAGGACACTCCTATAAGAGTGTCAAGCGCTCCGCTGACGCCCGCGCTCAGCACGGCGGCCCTCCGGGCGCGTTGCTGGGACGGGCGATCGAGATGGCCGCGGGCGGAGAGGGCAAACGCCTGGCCCGGGTGACCTTCGATCTCCTTCGGCGTTAGAGCCTTGTTCTGCGGATCGTCGAGACGATCCGCTACGACTTGGGTTCGAACGCGGCCTTGGCTTGTCCCGTGACGTTCGCCAGCAGGTTCGCGAACTCCATCGGGATCACGAGCTTCGTGGAGTCGCTCGCACCGAGTGCCTTGAGCGCCTCGAGGTACTGGAGGCTCATCGTGTTCGCCTCCAAACCCTGCGCGACCTGGGAGATCTGCTTGAGGGCGAGGGCGAAGCCTTCGGCCCGGAGGATCGCGGCCTGACGCGCACCCTCGGCCTCGAGGATCGCAGCTTGCTTGGAACCCTCTGCCACGGTCACCGCGGCCTGTTTGGAACCCTCGGCCTCGGTGACCACCGCCCGCCTCGTGCGCTCGGCCGACATCTGGCGGGTCATCGCTTCCTGGACCGCGGGCGGTGGGACGATCTCGCGGATCTCGACGTTGGTGACCTTGACCCCCCAGCGCTCGGTGACCTCGTCGAGCTTCGTTCTGAGGACCTCGTTCATGAGCTCGCGTTTGGCGAGCACGTCATCGAGGCTCATATCGCCGACGACCGATCGCAGCGTGGTGGCGGCGATCGTCTGCGCGGCGCCGGCGAAGTTGCCAACTTCGACGACCGACATGACCCCGTCGACGACCTTGTAGAAGACGATGAAGTCGATCGAGATCGTTGCGTTGTCCTCGGTGATCGCGCTCTGGTGCGGGATGTCGAGATAGAGCTCTCTCAGATCGACCCACACCGCACGGTCGATCAACGGGATGAGGATGACCAGACCCGGGCCCTTGATCCCGAGCACTCGGCCCAGCCGGAACACCACCAGGCGCTGATACTCCCGCACGATCTTGAAGATCGAGACCGGGATGATGACCCCGAACAATAGGACTACGATCGCGAGACCGATCAATACTTCGCTGCTCATGGATCCCCCTTGTTAGGTTGCCTCACCCGATCTAGACAGTGACTCTGGGCTGGTGGTTCTTCGCGGCGCTGGTTCGACGATCAGGTAGAGACCTTCGGCTGCGGTAACGACGACGCTCTCGCCCTCGGGAAGGGGGCCGCTCGGCGACCGCGCGCTCCATTCTTCCCCTGCGACGAGGACCACCCCGAGGGGATCGATAGCCTTCTTGACGACGCCCTTCTTTCCGGTAACCCGGTCCCCCGCCATCTTGGAGGGGCTGTGCCGTTGTCGCAGCGCGGTCGGGATCACGAGGACGAAGAACAGCGCGGTGGACGCGGCAACCGGGATGATGGCGGCCCACGACACGCTCGCGCCGGGGGTCGATGGGTCGAACAGCAGCAGACCGCCGGCGGTGAGCGCGACCACTCCCCCGGTCGCGGGCAGACCGGTCCCCGGCGTGTTCAGTTCGATGATGAAGAACACGAACGACACGATCAGCAGCGCGAACCCCGCGCCCTCGATGGGAAGCATCCCGAACCCCGCGAGCGCGGCGATCAGACACAGCGCTCCGAGGATCCCCGGGATCGACACCCCCGGGTGAGTGAACTCGATGATCAACAGGATGAGACCCGCCCAGAACAAGATGAACGAGAGGTTGGAGGTGAACAGCCCGTGGAGGAACCGCGACCCGAGGCCCATGTCACGCGGGCTCACCTCCGCGCCGGCGGAGACGATGGTCACGGTGCCGTTCGGGGTCTCGACACTCCGGCCGTCGACTTCAGCAAGGAGGTCCTCGGTCGTGGGCGCGATCAGATCGATCACACCCAGTCCGAGAGCCTCTTCGGCCGGGATGCTGGCGGCGTTACGCACCGCATCCTCGACCCAGTCGGGGTTACGGCCGCGCTGGTCGGCGAGCGCCCGGATGTAGGCAACCGCGTCGTTCACGACCTTCTCGCGTTGGATGACGCCCGAGACCCCGACCGGGTGGGCGGCTCCGACGTTGGTACCAGGGGCCATCGCCGCGACGTGGCACGCGGTCAGGATGAAGGTTCCGGCCGATGCCGCCCTTGCTCCCTGGGGGGAGACGTAACAGATCACCGGTTGATCCGAGTTGAGGATCGCCTGGATGATGTCGCGCATCGAGCTGTCGAGTCCCCCGGGCGTGTCGATCGTGATGAGGACCGGCGACCCATCGTCGTTCGCGGCATCGATCCCCGAGGTGATGTACGAGGCGATCAACGGGTCCACAACGCCATCGAGCTCGAGTTCGATGATCGTGGGCCGTTCGTCCTGCGCGAGGGCAGACCCCGAGAGGGTCATGAAGGCGAAGGCAAGAAGAAGAGGGACGACAGCACAGAGCCGCTCGCCTCGGCGTAGCGGCCAGAACAAACGAAGCTTCACGAGGCAATCATGCACCCGGCCGAGCTCCTATTCCATACGCCACTCCATATCAGGGGGGTCGTGACGGTAGTCTGCGGGGCATGAGACCGAGGGGGGCTCGTTCCGGCGGGGCTGTTACCTGTGCGACCGCACTGGCGATGATCCTCGCCCTCCTGACCGGTTCGCTCGCCGCCGCCGGTCCACGCCCGGTCGACGAACACCGGCGCATCCCCGCCGGCGAACTGAAGGACTGTCGCCGAGTCCCGGACGCCAAGTGCGGCTCCACCACCGTTCTGGCCGACCCGACCGATCCCCTGCTCGGAACCATGAAGATCGGCTACGAGCTCCACCCCCGCAGGGACCGCTCCCAGCCGTCGCTCGGAACCATCGTGGCGGTAGAAGGGGGCCCGGGGTACGCAACCACCGCGAGCCGCGACTACTACCTCGATCTCTTCGAACCGATGCTCAACCGCCGCCGCCTCCTGCTGGTCGACAACCGCGGAACCGGACGTTCGGAGGCGATCCTCTGCCAGCCGCTCCAGTCCTACGAGGGCGATTACATCAAGGCGGTCGGCAAGTGCGGGCGCCGGCTCGCCGAGGCCTCGGATGTCTACGGCTCGGCGTTCGCGGCGGACGACCTCGCGGCGGTCCTCGATGATCTCGAGATCGACCAGATCGACCTCTACGGAGACTCCTACGGCACGTTCTTCTCGCAGAGCTTCGCTGTTCGTCACCTGAAAGGGTGCACTCGCTCGTCCTCGACGGGGCCTACTTCGTTGCGGGAACGGACCCCTTCTACATCGACACGAACCGCGCGATGCGGGATGCGTTCCGTTACACGTGCGAGCGGAGTCTCTCGTGTGCGGGCCGCCCGAAGACGACCAACGATCTGATCGGCAGGCTCACCCAGAAGCTTCGGAAGAAGCCCATCTCGGGACGAGCACCCAACGCGGACGGCGAGGTGAGCGAGGTGACCGTCGACGTCGGCGGTTTGATCTACCTGACGACGGCTGCGGCGACGTCTCCCACGCTCTACCGGGAACTCGACGCGGCGATGCGAGCAGCGTTGCGGGCCAAGCCTTACAACCGCCCACTGTTGCGTCTCGCACGCGAGACCTACTACGTCGGCGGAGCCGGGCCCGTGCGTCAGTACTCGGAGGGCCTCTACGTCGCGGTGGCGTGCAACGACTACCCCCTTCCGTTCGACAGGTCCTCGCCGGTCGGCGAACGGCCCGCCCAATACAAGGAGGAGCGCGACCAGCTCCGGGACGATGCCCCCTCCTCGTTCACTCCCTTCACGATCCACGAGTGGGTGACGGCTCCGGTCGAGTACTTCGACATCTGTCTCAAGTGGCCGGTGCCGAGCACGAACGTTCCTGCCGTCCCGCAGGGGGCGACGTTCCCCAACACACCGACGCTTGTGATCAATGGTGACCTCGACTCACTCACTTCGCCTGAAGGCGGTCGCTACACCGCCGAGGCGTTCCCGAACTCGACGTACGTAGAGGTCGCCAACACGACGCACGTGACCGCCCTCGGGGACTTCAACCGCTGCGCCTCGCGGATCGTGCGGCGTTTCATGCGCACGCTCACCGCCGGAGATACGAGCTGTGCATCCGAATACAACGAGCTCCGTCTCGTCGAACGCTTCGACCGCAGCGCCGAGGATCTCGACTGGGGCACCCTGAAGCTCCGCACCGCCCGGGTCGCGGCGGCCACCGTCGCCGATGTCATCGCGCGGTGGCTGAGCATGGGTGGTTTCACGGGCGCCGGACTCCAGGGCGGGACGTTCGAGACGAGGGGCGGACGACACGTCACCTGGGACCTCGACGACGTGCGCTGGGTGGGTGATGTGCGCGTCTCGGGCACGATCAGATGGGACCGCACGACCGGAGCCATCCAGGCGTCGGTCGGCGTCAAGGGCAAGGGGGCCGAGCCCGGTCATCTCGCGCTCAGCTGGAACGACTGGGACCGAAACGCTCAGGCAACCGCCGGAGGCACGCTCGGAGGAACCCCGGTCGGATTCACCTTCCCCGCCCCCTGACCGGGGCTCAAGCGGTTCGGCGGTGGCGCCGGTCACAGCCGCGCGTTCAAACGCTCCCTAGGTTCGGGAGCATGGACACCGACAGGGACGACCTCATCGCCAAGCTGGAAGCGGTCAAGCCGCGTCTCGAACAGATCCTCCGGAGCCACGGCGCGCACGAACCGGACTGGGGGCCGCTCGAGAAGGTGCTTCCCTACGAGTGGTGCGGGGGCTTCATGTTCATGGGCTACTCGGGTGTGATCCGCGTCTACAAGCACGGGATCACCCGCAAACATCTGTACCTCGACCCAGAGGGCAACGCCTACTCCTACGTCAGGGCGACGAAGCGCCATATCCGGCACAACCTGCACATGGCGATCGAGGACGCGTTCGAGGGCCTCGATGAGACCGGTTACACGCGCGACACCCCCTACGACGACGCCGTTCGAGCCGAGCGCACCGAGCGTCTGGCCGACGCGGGGTGGACCATGATCACGGTCACCCCCAACTCTTAGAGCTGCGCCGCGGCGGGCTTCGGTTGAGGTCCTGGGCAGCAGTCCCGAGCACAGATATCGTGGCTCGCGGGGAAGTTGCCGGCGCACGCGCGCTCGGGCTGCGCGGTCATACGCTCCCCGATCAGATCGACGATCATCTTGATGTAGGCCGGATGCGCGCCCACCGTTTCCGCGCGCACCATGTTGAGCCCAGCCCTCGCCGCGGCCGCGGCCGCCTCGATGTCGAGGTCGAAGCGAACCTCGAGGTGGTCGGACACGAACCCCACCGGTACGACGACGACATCACTTGCGCCGCCGGCCGCGAGCTTCTCGAGATGATCTGAGATGTCGGGCTCGAGCCACGGGACGTGCGGGGGTCCGGAGCGGGACTGGTAGACGAGCTCCCAGGGGTGATCGCCGGTCGCGGCACTCACCAGGCAACAGGTTTCTCGTAGCTGATCGACGTAGCTCGACGTCTCGGCCATCGCCACCGGTACCGAGTGGGCCGTGAAGGCGACG
>JAENWQ010000219.1 GCA_016649855.1 Actinomycetota bacterium
GCAGCCTTACCCACGCTTCAGAGGCAGGCACATCCTCGATCGCCATCCCGACGGGCTCGAGAAGTGCATCGGTTGCGAACTCTGCGCGGGGGCCTGTCCCGCGGACGCGATCTACGTCGTCGGCGCGGAGAACACCCCAGAGAACCGGCTTTCCCCGGGCGAGAGGTACGCGCAGATCTATCAGATCAACTACCTGAGATGCATCTTCTGTGGGCTGTGCGTCGAGGCCTGCCCGACCGAAGCTCTCTTGATGACCACTGAGTTCGAGCTATCGGCCGACTCCCGCGAAGACCTGATCTACACGAAGGACCAGCTGATCGTCGACGAGCCGATCGTCCGGCACTGGCCGACCAAGGGCGAGTACTCGCCCGACCGCAGCGAGAAGACGAAGGTCAAGGGCGGCGGGATGGTGCGCGATGCTCGCTACCCGGAGCACTTCCTCCCCGATACCCGCCCGCAGAACAAACAGGGATCGGCGAAGTGAACATCGAGGTCGTCGTCTTCGGCGTCTCCTTCGTGGTCGCCCTCGGCAGCTCGATCGCGATGCTGTTCGCCAAGAACGCGGTCCACGTAGCGCTCTTCCTCGTTGCCGCCCAGGTGGCTCTGGCGCTGACCTTCTTGCTCCAGGGCGCCTATTTCATCGCCGCGGTCCAGATCATCGTCTACGCGGGCGCCATCATGGTCCTGTTCCTGTTCGTGGTCATGCTGCTCGGCGTCGACCGGAGCGAGGCCCTGATCGAACCGTTGACGGGGCAGCGGCCGATGGCCGTCGGCCTCGGTGCGCTGCTGGCCGCCGAGATCGTCTACGTCGCGACGAAGGGGTCCGAGTTCGTGATCGTGGGAGGTGGCGAAGGGGCTCTGTCGGCCCTCAACGAGGACCCGGGGAACGTCAAGGCCCTGGCCCGGACCCTGTTCAGCAGCTATCTGCTGCCGTTCGAGTTCACCTCGATCCTTCTGGTCGTCGCGATCGTGGGCGTGATGGTGCTGGCGCGCCGGATCGGCGACGCGGGGTTCCTGCGTGACTAGCGTCCCTCCGGAGTATTTCCTCGCGCTCGCCGGACTGATGTTCACGATCGGCGTCGTAGGCGCACTCACCCGTCGCAACGCGATCGTCATCTTCATGTTCATCGAACTGATGCTCAACGCGGTCAACCTTGTATTCGTCACCTTCTCGCGTATGCAGGGGACGGTGGACGGCCAGGTCGTCGTGTTCTTCGTCCTCGTCGTGGCCGCGGCCGAAGTCGTGGTCGGCCTTGCGATCATCGTGTCCATCTTCCGGCGCCGCCGCAGCGCGAACGTCGACGACGTGAACCTGCTGAAGTGGTGACCCGATGACGTCCGCATATGCTCCTTTCATCGTCGGGGTTCCGTTGGCGAGCGCGATCCTGCTGCTCTTCTTTGGGAAACGGCTCGGGAAGCTCTCCGGCATCATCGGAAGTGTTGCGGTCGGCGTCGCGTTCGTGATGGGTGCGATCGAGTTCCTGTCGATCGTGGACGCCGACCACGAGGCCACCTTCTCGAGCTATCACCTGTTCGACTGGCTGGCGGTCGGGGGCTTCCACGTCGGGCTGGACCTCCTCGTGGACCGGCTGTCGATCGTCCTCGTGCTGGTGATCACCGGGGTCGGTTTTCTGATCCACGTCTATTCGATCGGCTACATGGACGGGGACGAGCGCTACGGGCGGTTCTTCGCCTACCTCAACCTGTTCGTCGCCGCGATGCTGCTCTTGGTGCTCGGCGACAACCTGCTGGTGATGTTCATCGGCTGGGAGGGCGTGGGGCTGTGCTCCTATCTCTTGATCGGATTCTGGTTCGAGGACCGGGCCAACGCGACCGCGGCCAAGAAGGCCTTCATCGTCAACCGGGTCGGTGATTTCTCGTTCCTGCTCGGCATCTTCCTCCTGGCGGTGTCGGCGGGAACGCTCACGTTCGCCGGCGTCAACGGCTCGGCGGCTTCCGGTGTGCTCGGCGGAACGACGGCCTCGATCGCAGCCCTGCTGCTGTTCGGAGGAGCCACCGGCAAGAGCGCTCAGATCCCCTTGTACGTCTGGCTGCCGGATGCGATGGTCGGACCGACCCCGGTGTCCGCGTTGATCCACGCCGCGACGATGGTGACCGCCGGCGTCTACATGGTGGCGCGGCTGTTCCCGCTGTTCGAGGCCGCGGGATTCGATGTCCTACTTCTGGTGGCGTGGGTGGGGGCGGCCACAGCGGTCGTCGCGGCGGTCATCGCGGCGGCCGAGTACGACATCAAGAAGGTCCTTGCGTACTCGACGATCTCGCAGCTGGGCTACATGTTCCTCGCCCTCGGGGTTGGGGCGTACTCGCTCGCGATCTTCCATCTCGTGACGCACGCGTTCTTCAAGGCGCTGATGTTCCTCGGCTCGGGTTCGGTGATGCACGCCCTCGATGGCGAGACCGACATGAGGAAGATGAGCGGCCTCCGCAAAGTCATGCCCATCACGGGCGTGACGTTCATGATGGGGTGGCTGGCGATCTGCGGGATCATCCCGTTCTCGGGTTTCTTCTCGAAGGACGCGATCCTCGCCTCTGCCTGGGCCGACGGGCAGTACGCGCTGTGGGCGATGGGAGCGGCGACCGCGGCGTTGACCGCGTTCTACATGAGCCGTCTGTACCTCAGGGTTTTCGAGGGCGAGACCGTGTTGCCCGCCAAACTAGAAGCCACCCATGTGCACGACGCACCCCCCAGCATGGCGGCCGCGCTGATCCCGCTCGCGATACTTTCGGTGGTCGGCGGCGCACTCAACCTTCCGGGGGTGCTCAGTTTCGAGAACTTCCTGGGACCCGTCCTCGGTGAGCCCGAGGTGGCCCATGGCATCACTGCATGGGCGCTGGGGATCGCGGCAACGATCCTGGCCGGGGCCGGTATCGCGGTGGCGTGGTCGCTCTACCTCAGGCCGGGGGGCCTGCAACTCCGGGACCGGCTCGAGCGGATGCTTGGTCCTGCGGTGCGCGCCGCGAGAGGCAAGCTATACGTGGACCGCGCCTACGAGACGCTCATCCTGCAGCCGGGGCGCGACCTGGCGACGTTCAGCGCCGACGTCCTCGACCGGAAGATCATCGACGGGGCCGTGAACGGGACCGGGAGGTTGATCGCAGGTTCGTCCGAGATCCTCCGCCGGGTCCAAACCGGATACGTTCGTAACTACGCGGCGGTCTTCCTCGCCGGTGTGGTCGTCCTGTTCTCCGTGTTGATCATCAGGGTCGCGGCATGAGGTTCCTCGACGTCGCGATCTTCGTGCCGCTTGCAGGCACGTTCCTGATCGGCCTGATCCCGAAGGGTCGGGAACGCGAGATCCGGTGGGCGGCACTCGTGGTGACGCTGGTGGCTTTCGCAGTGTCGATGGGCGTGTTGATCAACTTCGATACGTCTAACTCGGGCTTCCAGCTCGGCTCGCAAGCGGAGTGGATCCCTGCATGGGGGATCAGCTATTCCACCGGGATCGACGGGATAAGCCTCTTCATGGTGCTGCTGACCGCGTTCCTGATGCCGCTCTGCGTCCTGGCGTCGTGGAAGATCGAGGTGAGGGTGAAGCCGTACTTCATCTTCCTGCTCGCGCTCGAGACCGGGATGATCGGTGTGTTCTCGGCCCTCGACATGTTCCTCTTCTATCTGTTCTGGGAGGCTTCCCTCGTTCCCATGTACTTCCTGATCGGGATGTGGGGTTACGGCAACCGTCTGTACGCGGCGACGAAGTTCTTCCTGTTCACCCTCGTGGGGTCGTTGCTGATGCTGGTCGCGATCCTGTTCCTCTATTTCGCGACCTCCGGAGATCCCACGTTCAGCTA
>JAENWQ010000143.1 GCA_016649855.1 Actinomycetota bacterium
CCTTGAGCGGCCACGCGTCCCAAGGCATCTGCGACGAGGACCTCTTCGGTCCCGACGGCCGCAACCGATGCG
The DNA here is from genome assembly GCA_016649855.1 of Actinomycetota bacterium. Classification (GTDB taxonomy): domain Bacteria; phylum Actinomycetota; class CADDZG01; order CADDZG01; family WHSQ01; genus WHTI01. The sequence continues at coordinate 73 of JAENWQ010000143.1, forward strand.
AGAACCCGAGAGCGTGCGTCTTCGACCGTCAGCATGCGGTTCTTAGGACCGGTCCTGGTCCAAGAGTTCGACCAGGAAGTCACGGAACCCCTCGGCCAGATCGTCCCTGAGGAGCGCGAGCTGAACCGTGGCCTTGAGGTAGTCGAGCTTTCGGCCGACATCGAACACGGGACCCGAGTACACGTGGGCATAAACGGTCTCTTCGCGGGCGAGGAGGTCGATCGCATCTGCGAGCTGGATCTCGCCTCCGACGCCAACGCCCGTCCGATCGAGGGCGTCGAAGATGCTCGGAGAGAAGACGTGTCGGCCGCGCGACGCAAGGGCGGAGGGCGCGTCCTCGGGGGCCGGTTTCTCGACCATCTTCCTGACCCGGATGCGGCCGTCCACATCTTCGGGTTCGATCGCGCCGTAGGCAGAGATCTCCTCTGCGGACACGTCCTGGACCAGGATCACGCTCGAGCCCGTCTCGTTGTAAAGCTCGATCATCTCGGAGAGGACGTCGGAACTGCCGTGGTTCGAGCCGGGAATGAGCTCGTCCGGGTAGAGAACGGCGAAGGGATCGTCTCCGGCGAAGGCCCGGCCCATCGAAATGGCGTGGCCCAATCCCAGAGCTTCCTTCTGGCGTACCGAATGGATCCGGGCGATGTTCGCGATCCGTCTGACTTCCTCGAGCTCGTCGAGCTTCCCCTTCTTCTCGAGATGCGTCTCTAACTCGAACGCCCGATCGAAATGATCCTCCATCGCCTGCTTGCCCCAGGAGGTCACGATCAGGACCTCCTCGATGCCGGCCCCGGCAGCCTCTTCGACCACGTATTGGATCGCCGGGCGGTCCACGACCGGGATCATCTCTTTCGGAATGGCTTTGGTCGCGGGCAGGAACCGGGTTCCGAATCCGGCCGCGGGGATGACTGCTTTCTTTACACTCACGGCTCTGCTCCTACGTCATACAAAGCCTTAATGCAAACCACGTGACCGATCAGGTGGCGGGCTGGAGACTTTGAAGAGGGTCGCCGGACGTTCGGGCGCGATCCCGCCCCTCCGTCTTCGCACCGTAGAGAGCGCGGTCGGCGGACTCGATGAGCGACCTGAAGGTCTCGCCGTGCACGGGGAACGTGGCGATGCCGATCGAGACCGTGAGCGTCACGGGAGGGTCTCCCCGCTCCCCGAACGGCCCCGAGCGAACCGCTTCGAGGATCTTCGCCGCCGTAATCATCGCTCCATCAACCGCGGTCTCGGACAAGAGACAAACGAACTCTTCGCCGCCGTAACGAGCGAAGGTGTCGACCTCACGCAGGGTGCCCGAGACGCGCTTGGAGAACTCGATCAGGATCGCGTCGCCCCGGCTGTGACCGAAGGTGTCGTTGACGTGTTTGAAATGGTCGAGGTCCATCATCAGGATGCTGAATGGACGCTTGAAACGCACCGCGGTCGCAAGAACCTGCCGGGCCTGCATCTGGAGATAGCGGCGGTTGTAGACCCCTGTCAGTCCGTCCGTCAGAGACAACCGCTGCGCCTCCTCATGGAGGAGGACGTTCTCGACCGCCACCCCGCCCTGCTCGGCAAGGAAGGCCAGGGTCTCGACGTCCTCGTCGTGGAAGGGCCGCTCGGCCGCCTGCTTGTACGTCACGAGGACCGCCATGATCCTCTCGTGGCTGTAGAGAGGAACCGCGATCAACGTGGGTGACCGGGGTTCGTTCCGAGACGGGATCGGCCCCCCACCCAGAGACGGAAGCACGACGTTCGTGCCCCGTTCGGCGGCGACACCGACGACCCCTTCACCGACCTTGACGCGCCCTAGCTGCGACAGAACTGCACCCCGCGCCATCGCGGGGTAGAGCTCCTCTCGGGTGGGCGTGAACATCCAGAGGATCGCGGCGCCGGCGCCGACCGCATCCGCCGCCGTGTTCAAGAGGCTCTCGAGCAACTGCGGCATCTCGTGCGTCGAGCGCAGCGTTTCGCCCACCCTCCGCACCGCTCTTTGAAGCATGCTGCGAGAGGATTGCAGCTCGCCGATCGTGCTCGCAAGGCGGTCGGTCATATCGTTGAACGCGACCGCGAGCCGGCCGACCTCATCGCGCGACCGCACCGGGATCCGTTGATCGAACCGGCCCTCGCTCACCGCCTGGGCGGCCAGCGACACCTCGTCGAGGGGCCTCGTGATCAACCGGGCCAGGAGGATGGCGAGCGCCGCGGTGCCGATCAACGCCAGTACGAGAAGGACGAGGATCGATTTCAGCACACTGCTCGACGCCGAGCTGGCGCGGGTCGCCGGTATCGAAGCCATGACCGAGACGCCGTTCCCTAGCTCACGTGCCCTTGCGATGACCCCATCTCCGATATCGGCCCGAAAGGTCCCGGGGAACTCCACCCCCAGCTTCTTGGGCCAGTCGAGCGGGAGGGTCGAGGCGATCACTCGCCCGTCGACCACGATCGAGAGCCCAACACCCTTCTGATCGGCCCCGAGGAGGATCTCGTCGTCGAGCCAGAAGCCCCCTACGAGCGAACCAGTACCCGTGACGGGGACCGACGCGGTGACGTACGCGTGTCCGGTTCCCCCAGAGGAGGCGATCTCTTGCGGAGAGGGTCGCTCGACCCCCTTCAAGAAGCTGGGCGTGTTCTCGGCCGATCCACGGATGGAGCCGTCGGAAGACACGTAGTAGACGAAGTCCAGCACCTCATCGGTCATCAAACCGTCCTGGAGGTACTCGTCCAGCTCGCCCGAGGCGCCGGCCAGAGGTGGGGGGTCGTCTGAATCGAAGGTCGAGTTGAGACGCTCGTCGAGCATCTCCGTGCGCTGCTCGAACGTAGTCACCACCGAACTGAGGGCCCCCGGGAGGCTGAGCTCCGTGCGCTTGCTGATCTCCCTGCCAACGATCCGCTGCACGACGAAACCGGCCACCGTTAGGGGGATGATGACGATGACCATGAAGAAGATGGTCAGTCGCCGCTGGAGAGACAACAACACTCCTTTGAGGATCGTGGGACGTGACCGGACCTATCCCATAGGTTCGCCATCGAGCGTACTGTGCCTGTCCCGGGGGCTCTTTGTCCCCTTTCCCCTCTTTGTCGGCGGTAACGGCGTTCCCCCTCAGCCCCGTCCACTAGAATCCGCCCTATGCCAGTCTACGAATACGCTTGCACCGCGTGCGGAGAACGCACCGAGGCGAGACAGAGCTTCGACGATCCGCCCCTCGAGGAGTGCCCCATCTGCGGAGGGCGGCTCCGGAAACTGTTCTCACCGGTCGGCATCGTGTTCAAGGGGTCCGGCTTCTACGCTACCGACGCCAAGAAATCGTCGTCCAAGTCGTCCGGGAGCAAGGGTGAAACGACCTCCAAGTCGGACTCGGCCTCGAAGAGGGATTCGAAGGACGGCTCGAGTTCAGACGGATCGAGCTCGGCTGGATCGAGGACCGGCGCCTCCGACTCGCCCGGCTCCAAGGATCCCGGGTCGAAGGAGAAGTCCGCGTGAGCGATCAGGTACGGGTTGGGATCTTCGGCGGGTCCGGCTTCTACTCGCTGCTGGACGACGTCGAAGAGGTGAGCGTCGAAACCCCTTACGGCGATCCCTCGAGCCCACTCCACGTCGGCTCGATCGAGGGCGTCAGGGTCGCCTTCCTCCCGAGACATGGAACGAAACACCAGTTCCCCCCGCACATGGTGAACTACCGCGCCAACGTGTGGGCGATGAAAGAGGTCGGCGTCGAACGGATCATCGGCCCGTGTGCGGCGGGCTCCCTCAAGCCCGAGATGAAGCCCGGCGACTTCGTGATCTCCGATCAACTCGTCGATCGCACGACCGGGCGCAAGGACACCTTCTACGACGGTCCGGTCACGACCCATGTCTCCTACGCGGATCCGTACTGCCCGGAACTAAGGCAGCTCGCGCTCACCACCGCGAGGAGCCAGGGGATCACCGCTCACGACGGAGGAACCGTGGTCACGATCCAGGGCCCGCGCTTCTCCACCAGGGCCGAATCGAAGTGGTTCCAGCAGGCCGGATGGGAAGTCATCAACATGACCCAGTATCCCGAGGCCTACCTCGCCCGCGAACTCGAGATCTGCTATGCGAACATCGCGCTCATCACGGACTACGACGTCGGTGTCGAAGGCGAGTCGGCCGCCGCTGTCAGTCACGAGGCCGTGCTCGAGGTGTTCAACGCCAACAACGAGAAGCTCAAGAACCTCTTGTTCGCGCTCGTGCCTCAGATCCCCGAGGGTCGGTCGTGCATCTGCAGTACCGCCCTCAAAGGAGCGAGTCTCGAGGCGTAAGCCGAGGGACTATCCAGCGCCATCGTGTCGATCTTCGAAGCCATCGTCCTCGGGCTCGTCCAAGGTCTGTCCGAGTTCATCCCGATCTCCTCTTCGGGCCACCTCGTCATCGTTCCCGCGCTCTTGGGTTGGGATGCACCGGGCCTCGCCTTCGACGTGCTCCTGCATACGGCCTCGTTGGTCGCGCTGGTGGCCTATTTCTCGGGCGACCTTGTCGATCTCTTCAGGGGAATGATGAGGGGGAGCCGCGATTCACGGCGAGTACTCGGCCTGCTCGTGATCGCCACGATCCCGGCCGGCATCGCCGGGTTACTCCTGGGCGGCTACTTCGAGGAACAGTTCAAAGATGCCAAGGGGGCGGCGCTTCAGCTACTCCTCACCGCGGTGATCCTGGTCGGCGCCGAGCAGCTCACGCAGCGCAACCAACGCAGCGCCGACGTGACGGGGCGACCGATGAAGAGCCAGGACGACTTGACTCCGGCCGGGGCCCTCCTTGTCGGGGTCGCGCAGGCGGTGGCGATCATCCCCGGGATCTCTCGGTCGGGCTCGACGATCGGCGCGGGCTTGCTGCTCGGGATGGACCGGGAAGCCGCCGCTCGCTTCGCGTTCCTCCTTGCGATCCCGGCCCTCGCCGGGGCTGCCCTCGTGCAGCTGCCCGACCTCGGATCGGGCAGCGTCGGGCTCGGAGCCAGCGCGGCCGGCTTCATCGCTTCGCTCGTGTCGTCGTACGTGGCGGTGGCCGGACTGATCCGCTATCTCAAGACCCGCACGCTCTACCCGTTCGCGGCCTATGTCACGGTTGCCGCGGTGGTCTTCTACATCCTCCTGTGAGACCGCCCCTCCTGTGAGACGACCAAGCCGGGGTGGCGAGGGCAACTATGCGCGCTTGTGAGAAACGGCCACCGGCGGTACCCTTGATGGGCCCTGGGAGACCAGCGGAACGACTCGAAACGGCACGACCACACGCTCGTCCAGGCCTTGATCAGCTAGCGAAAAGAGGTCCGACCTGAACCCCGATGGGTCCGGTTACACCCCTGAGCAAAGCGCACGTTTGAGGATGATCCACGACCGTCTGATCGAGGCCCGCAGGGAGCTCGATGCCCTTATAGGTGACGCCTACCTGAGACCACGCGCATCGATCGTTCCGGTCCATTTCCTCGACCTTGCCTCGGCGGCTGAGAAGCTCCGCTGGGCAGAGAAGGAATGGCGCGAGCTCGACCAGGAGATGGCGGCCGAGGAACCGGACGAGCTCGAGGGGGAGCCACCGGCAGACCCTGAAGACCCTCATGCGGAGGTCCTCGAAAGCTCCGGAGCCCTCAGCTCCTAGTTATCCGGCCTAGCGCGGCGGCATCCTCAGGGCACCATCAAGTCTGATCGTGGTCCCGTTGAGCATGGGGTTCTCGACGATGTGTCTCACCAGCGCCGCGAACTCGGCCGGGTTGCCCAGCCGGTGCGGATGTGGGATCCCTTCAGCCAGCTTGCCCCGCGCCTCTTCGGGTAGACCGGCGAGCATCGGCGTGTCGAACGTTCCGGGCGCGATGGACATACATCTGATCTGCTTCGATGCCAGGTCCCGCGCGATCGGAAGGGTCATACCGACGATCCCGCCCTTGGAGGCGGCATATGCAGCCTGACCTATCTGACCGTCGAACGCAGCGATGCTTGCGGTGTTCACGATCACCCCATGTTCTTCACCACCATCAGGTTCCTGGCCCACCATCTGCGCGGCCGCGATCCGGATGACGTTGAACGTCCCGATCAGGTTCACCTTCACCACGAACTCGAATCGTTCGAGATCGATCGGCGCTCCGTCCCGGGTAAGGACCCGACCGGGGAAACCGACCCCGGCGCAGTTGACGACGATGTGCAACCCCCCGAAAGCTTCGGCAGCAGAGGCCACCGCAGCCTCGACATCGCTCGAGCTGGTCACATCGGCCGGGGCGAACCGCGCCAGGTCACCGAGACCTGCGGCCACCGCCACGCCATCCGAGCTCGGAAGGTCGACGACGACGACCGATGCGCCTGCCTCGAGCAGAGCATGGACCGTGGCGAGCCCGAGGCCCGAAGCCCCGCCGGTCACGAGCGCGGTCTTTCCTGAGATCTCCACTGTGCTCCTTTACTTGCCGGGCTAGTTGGTCTCGGGGACCACTTCACCGGAGGACAGGACGAGCCCATCTTCGCACCTCGTTTCGACCCGTCCGTCGGAGAACTGTTCGTGATACAGCGCCGCGTAAGCACCCTCCTTCGCCAGCAGTTCGACGTGAGTGCCCCGCTCGATCACCCGACCTCGATCGAGATAGATGATCTTGTCGGCTGCGAGGATCGTCGACAGACGGTGGGCGATGGCAACCGTCGTGCGGCCCGACATGAGCGGGATCAGGGCGTCCTGGACCAGTCGTTCCGAATGGGTATCGAGCGCGCTGGTTGCCTCGTCCAGGATCAGAACCTTCGGATCCTTGAGGATCACCCGGGCGATAGCGAGGCGTTGCTTCTCGCCCCCGGACATCTTGTAGCCGCGCTCACCGACGCCCGTTTCGAAGCCATCCGGGAGCTCCATGATGCGTTCGTAGATGTGCGCCGCTCTAGCGGCAGCCTCGAGCTGTTCGTCGGTGGCCTCGGGATTCCCGTACTTCAGGTTGTTCCGGATCGTGGTGTGGAAGAGGTACGTCTCCTGCGTCACGACCCCGATCGCCTCGCCGAGGGACTCGAGACTCAGGTCC
>JAENWQ010000011.1 GCA_016649855.1 Actinomycetota bacterium
GAATAGTGACCTGTTAGGAGCACTGGCTGGGTCGCGAAGAGCCAGAAAAAGACCGCGGTCCTGGGCTTCGACGGCCGGGAGGTGGCGTGGAAAGAGAATCGACGCCGCTAGGGAACGCTTCCCTAAGTCCGAGACCCATTAAGGGGCCGGGGGGACCAGATCACGACATCGTCTTGTAGCCGCCTCTACCGCGGGAAAGCGGGAGTCAAGGCCGCGGGAAAGCGGTATCGGTTGTGGCGGCCCCGATCTGCACCCTTTGGGCTTAGCCTTCGAGCCCAACCCCGGCTCTCAGAGCGCGAAAACTATCCGGCAAATGGCGGGGATCACCCCGGTTGCGTCGCACCCCCTCGGTACATTGACCCTATGAAGATCGCAGTGCAGGCGTGGACGCCCGAGTACGGCTCCGAGATGGAGGTGTCCTGGGATGAAGGGCGGCCGGCGGATCTCGACACGACTGCCGAGGGGGCCGGATGGAAGGCGCTCCCGAGCGGCGCGCAGGGCGACCTCACGTGGGATGAGGTCCTGTTCGTCGACGGCGTGCGACGGACCGATGCCCGGTTGTTCGTGACTCCCGATGGATCGGACCGGGCCGCTGCGGGCGTTGCGGCATCGATCGGCGTGGGCGCGGTCTCCTGTGACATCGGGGCCGGCAGCGGCGCCCCGGTCAGAGCCGCCCGGATCGCCGCTGCGAAGGTGATGCGCGTGATCGCGCTCGGCGGCGGAGGGGACATCCAGCTGTCGGGGGGGCCCGGGCTCGAGTACCGGGGCCTGCCGGTCGCGAGCTTCGCCCCCGATGATCTCGATCACAAGGTCCACGGCCTGATGCGCGACTCCGAAGCCGTGCTAGCGATCGAGTTCGCCGCGGCGATCGGCTCCGACCGGCTGGTGGTCGTCGACGGTCCCCTCGCCAAGATGAACCCCGGGGCGACCGCGGTGATCGGGATGATCAAGTCCCACAACGCCACCTACCTCGACGACACCGAGAACGCGCTTGTATCCGCGCTCGAACGTGGCGAGCGCACGCCGTTCTTCTTCTTCGGTGGCCCGCAGCGCCCGCGCTACTCGTGGTACCTGAGGCTGTGCGAGCGCGACGACGACATGCATGGATGGCACGGGATCGTCCGGTGCGAGGTGCCAGCGGCACACTCGGTAGGGACGGTTACCACGTTGGCGGACGCATCGACCTGCCTGCTGCCGCGGTTCGCGTCGTTGCCCCATTGGGATGCGCGCGCTCCCCAGAACCTCGTGCCGATCGCCGGGCTCGAGAAGCACCTGCGTCATCTGCTCGGGGACCGCGAGCTCGCCTACCGCAAGATCAGGGGCGCGGCCCTCAGACTGAGCGGAGCGGCTGGAGGTGAGCGGGTTGCCTGATGAATTGGCTGGTCCCGTCGGTCTGGTCCTCGGATCTGAAGCGACGAGCACGCAGGAGTTCCGGGTCGTGCTGCACGAACACGACTACCTGCAGCTCGACGACCTCGTTGTGGTGCGGACGCTGGTGCCCAAGATCGGTGAGGTCACTACCTACGGGATCGTCGTCGAGACCGCGGCGAAGTATGAGGGCACGTCGTTCGAATCGGACACCTTCAGGGTTGCGGTCGAAGGCACACTCCCGGCCGAGAAGTCCCGCACCGCGGCGGTCCAGGTGATCAGGGTGATGCCCGAGATGTGGATCGCCCCGGATTCGGGTCAGCCGGTCTACCGGGCGACGGGCGAGGAGCGCGAGCGCGCCCTGTACGTCGATGAGATGGGCGACTCCTCGGGGGCCAGGGCGCTTCCGGTCGGGCTCACGCGCGACGACGAGCCGGTGTGGGCCGACGTCGACTTCTTCGACGGGACCAAGGGTGCGCACATGAGCATCTCGGGCGTGTCTGGCGTCGCGACCAAGACGTCGTATGCCCTGTTCTTCCTCCGGTGTCTGACGTCGCATCCCGAGATCCTCGGCAAGTCGGCCAAGAACCTGCGCACGTTGATCTTCAACGTGAAGGGCGAGGACCTGATGTTCCTCGACAAACCGAACCTGCGGTTCTCCGACGACCACGCGGCCAAGTGGACGAAGCTCGGGATGGAGCCGAAGCCGTTCCCATCGGTGTCGTTCTGGGCGCCGTCGAGGGTCAAGAAGGGCTCGGAGGGCATCCCGCAGTCGAGCGCGCGGCTCGATGGGGTCGAGGCGTTCCGGTGGACGCCGCGCGAGTTCATCGACGCTCAGCTCCTCGGGTTCCTGTTCTCGGACGCGACCGATTCCCGCCAGCAGTTGTCGTTCGTGGCCGAACGGGTCACGCGCCAGCTCGAACGGTGGGCCCGCGATGTCGCCGGCGAGGCGGGCGCGGTCGTGCTGCGCGATCCGGCGATGCTCGAGGACGACGGTAAGCCGGTTGTGCCGCGCGAGGGCGATCTCGTGATCCGGAACCTCTCGGACCTGGTCGATGCGATCGGCGAGTTCCTCGAGCCGGAATCCGGCGAGGAACCGAACATGCAGTGGACCGGCCGGGTCGCCGGGGGAACCGCCACCGCGTTCATGCGGCGGTTGTACGCGAGCGTCGGGCGGGTCGGGCAACTGATCCGGGCGGGGGAGAGCCGCCGGATCGATCGGTCGCGCGAGGCCGTGACCGTGGTCGACATCCACGATCTCCACGAGGCAGCTCAGCGTTTCGTCGTCGGCGCTCTGATCAAAGAGGTCCACGACGAGAAGGAGGGCAAGGGCCGTTTCCCGCTCTCGGTCATCGTCCTCGACGAGTTGAACAAGTACGCACCGCGCGAGGGCTGGTCTCCGATCCGCGACACGTTGATCGATATCGCGCAGCGCGGACGGTCGCTCGGGGTCCTCTTGATCGGGGCGCAGCAGACCGCCTCACGGATCCATCCCGAGCTGTTGAGCAACGCCGCGCTGCGCGTCTCCGGCCGGCTCGACTCCGCTGAGGCCGAGCGCTCCGAGTACGGCTGGATGCTCCCGTCGACCCGGGCCCGGGCCCGGTTGTTCAAGCCGGGGACGATGGTGCTATCGCAGCCCGCGATCCCGGCCCCGACCGTCCTGACCTTCCCCTATCCGCCGTGGGCGACGCGGCCCGAGGAAGTACGGGAAGAGGGAGATCCCTTCGAGGGGATCTAGTCGTAAGGGCGTGGCGTCACCCATCGGGCAGTGTCTTGGTTGGGGACACGTGGACGGTGACCAACGAGCCTTCTTTCAGTGTCGTTCCCGGGGCGGGGGATTGGTCGGTGACGGCTGCCGGTCCGGCGCAGGCGTCGGACATGCCCTCGACGTCTCTAACAACCTTGATCCCGAAGCCCTCGCGGGACGCCTCGATGCAGGCGTCGAAGATGGTCATCCCCACGACATCGGGTACCCGATGGGCATCGGCAGGTTGCTGCTCGTCGGTGGCTCCGGGAGTGCATCCCCCGAGGAGCATCAGTGACAGCCCCGCAGCGACGAGCCATCGTGACGAGCCCCTGATCCCGAGATCCACCGACCTCCCCTTCCAGCCTGCGTCCAGTTCCCGTTGGACGCTGTGGCGGATCTCAAGGTTCCAACCGCGTGCCTCCGGCAGCCGGAATGAGCACCTTGGCCGCGTGGGTGTGCCCGGTGGGCGTGAGGCGGAGCGTTCTATCTACCTGCACGATCAAGCCGTCCCGCTCGGCGCGAGAGATGACCCCGTCCCGGAAGGCCGGCGCCCAGCCGAGGACGTGCTCGATGTGGTCGACCCGGCTCTCGTGCGTCTCTTCCGGGGTGCCTTCGTGGTTCAAGAGGTGACCGGTGAGCATCGTCTGGGCGAACTCCCACCTTTGGCGTGTGTGTCTACGGGCCACCGCCACGATGCCTCGTTCGGGGGCGAACACGAGCACCACGGTGAAGAACAGTCCCACGGCGCCCGCCATCGACCCCGCGATAGACACGTCGAGGAAGTGCGCCACCCAGTAACCCGAGATGGCCGCGAGCGTTGCCATGCCGGCCGAGTACATCATCATCCGGCGGAGGTCGTTGGTCATTAGGTAGCCCGTGGCCGGGGGCCCGACCATCAGCGCAACGACGAGGATCGAACCGACCGCATCGAACGCGCCCACGGCGGTCACCGAAACGAGGCCCATGAGCGCGTAGTGGACGACGACCGGGGAGAAGCCCAGGGCAGCCGCCAGGGCCGGATCGAAGGTGGTGAGCTTCAGTTCCTTGAAGAAGGTGCGGATGAAGACGAGGTTGACGACGAGGATCGTGCCCATCATCCACGCTGCCTGGGGCCCGAGGTCCCAACCGGAGACGATGAATCGTCGCTGCGGAGCCAGAGCGATCTCCCCGAGCAGCACCGCATCGGTATCGAGGTGCACGTCGCCGGCATAACGCGAGATCAGGATGATCGCGATGCTGAACAGGAGAGGGAAGGTGAGTCCGATCGCCGCATCCTCTGCGACCAACCGGGTACGGTGCACCGCCTCGACCAACCAAACGGTTCCCAGGCCGACGACCGCCGCCCCCGCGATCAACAGGGGGGACGAGAGATCCTCGACCACGAAGAAGGCGATCACGATGCCGAGAAGAACCGTGTGGGTGATCGCATCGCTCATCAGGGCCATGCGACGCAGCACCAGGAAGACACCGGGAAGCGCGCATGCGATCGCGACGATGACCCCGACCAGGATGATCTCAGCCTGATACTGGCTCACCCTTCCGCCTCCAGCCGGAACCTTCGGTTGCTGCGGCGCTGGAGGATGGTCCGAGCGACGAGCCCCCGCCCGGGAGCGAATGCGAACGATAGCGCCACGATGACGCTCGCGACGAGAACGATGGTGGGCCCGGTGGGGAGATGTTCGACGCTGCTGGACACGGCCGCTCCGGTAACGCCCGAGGCGGCTCCGAACGCTGCGGCGAGGATCACCATGATCCCCAACCGGTCCGTCCACTGGCGCGCGGCCGCCGCGGGTGCCACCACGAGCGCGCTCATCAACACCACACCGACGGCCTGGAGGCCGATCGCTATGGCAACGACCAGCAGCGTGGTCAGGAGAACCTCGAGAAGCTGCACCGGGAAACCCATGGACGCGGCGAAGGCGGGATCGAAGGACAGCAACTTGAACTCCTTCCAGAACACGACGACCGCGAGGACCGCCAGTGACCCGAGAACGAACATCGTCGCCACATCGCGCCCCAGCATCGCGGCCGCTTGTCCGAAGAGGAAGGTATTGAGACCGGCTTTGCTCGCGTCTGGAAGGCGTTGGATGTAGGTGAGCAATACGAGCCCGACCCCGAAGAACACCGACATCACCAGCCCGAGGGCGGTGTCCTGCTTGATACGGGAGCGCTTGACTATCGAACGCACTGACAGGGTGCCCAGCCAGCCGGCGAGCGCCGCCCCCAGGACCAGGACGAGCGGCGACTTGCTGCTGGTCAGGAGGTAAGCGAGGGCGACGCCCGGCAGCGCGGCGTGCGAGATGGCATCGCCCAGGAGGCTCTGTTTCCGGAGCACCGCGAAGCTTCCGAGCACGCCGCTCGTGATGCCGAGGATCGCAGATCCCGCAGCCACGACCCTGAGCGTGTAGTCACCGAAGTCGAACACCTCAGATGATTCCTTCGGCCGTGTCGCGACGCCCGGGGGCGGCGGCGGCCAGCCCGCCCCCGTAGGTCAGCCGCAGGTTCTCATCGGTGAAGACCTCGCCCACGGGACCGGAGGCGATGCGTTTCACGTTGAGCAACATCACCCACTCGAAGTATTCCGGGACGGTCTGGAGATCGTGGTGGACACAGATGACCGTCTTGCCCTTGGCGCGGAAGTCGCGCAGGAGTTCGATGATCGCCTTCTCGGTCTGCGCATCGACGCCCTGGAGCGGTTCGTCCATCAGGTAGACCTGGGCATCCTGAACCAGGGCGCGGGCGATGAAGACACGTTGCTGCTGCCCCCCCGACAGCTCGCTGATATGCCGCGAGGAGAGGTGGTCCATCCCCACTTGCTCGAGAGCCTGCATTGAGAGACGCCGCTCGTTCCGACCCGGACGCCGGAACCATCCGAGCGTGCCGTAGCGTCCCATCATGACGACGTCGAGCACGGTGGTGGGGAAGTCCCAGTCGACGCTGCCGCGCTGAGGCACATAGCCGACCATGAGACGGACGTCGTCGTAAGGACGCCCCTCGATCAGGATCCGGCCCGCCGCGGGGGTGACGAGTCCGAGTATCGATTTGATGAGGGTCGATTTGCCCGCGCCGTTCGGCCCCACGATCGCGCATAGAACTCCCTGGGGCACCTGCAGGTCGACATCCCACAGGACGGGGGCCTCGCCGTAGGCGACCGTGAGGTCTTCGACGTCGATCGCAAGGCCCCCTGGATCTGCGTCCTGCCTGGGTTCGGTCATTTCGCTCCTCATTCCGTTCCTCCAGATCGTTCTTCGAGCAACGCCGAGACGATCACGTCGACGTTATGGGTGACCATCCCTATGTAGGTCCCTTCGAAGCTCCCTTGATCGCCCATCGCGTCGGAGAACAGTTCGCCCCCGATGGCTACATCGAACCCGCGCGCGCGGACGGCTGCCTGGACGGCCTCGATCGTGCGCACCGGGACCGACGATTCGATGAAGATCGCGGGGATGTGACTCTCCGCGATGAACGCGGAGAGGTCGCTGACATCGGCCGTTCCGGCCTCGGTCGCGGTGCTTATCCCCTGGAGCCCCCTCACCTCGAACCCGTAGGCGCGCCCAAAGTAGTTGAACGCGTCGTGTGCGGTGATGAGCACACGCTTCTCGGGCGGGACCCTGTCCGCTTGTGCGTGAATATAGGAGTCGAGCCGGTCGAGGTCGCTGAGGTACTGGGCCGCGTTCGCCTCGTACGCCGACGCGTGTTCCGGGTCGAGATCGACCAGGGCAGCCTCCACCGCGCCGACCGCGTAGCTCCACATCTCCACGTCGAACCACACGTGGGGATCGAACTGTCCCTCGAACGCGGCCGGCCGCTCGAGGTCGGCCTCCGGGATGCTGTTTCCGACCGGGATCGTGATCGAGGTCGTCGTGCGTTCAAGCACCTCACCCATCGCCGCTTCGAGATGGAGCCCGTTGAAGAAGACGATATCGGCTTCGCCGATCGCCACGACATCGTTCTCGGTCGCCTTGTAGAGGTGCGGGTCGGTACCTGAACCCATCAAGGTCTCGACCTCGACGCGATCCCCGCCGATGTTCGCGACCGCGTCGCCGATCATGCCGGTCGTGGCCACCGCCCTGACCCTGCGGCCCGAGACGTCGGGGCGCGACAGGCCGTCCGCCCGGCCGCACGCGGAAAAGACGAGAAGCGCTACGAGGGCGAGCGACCCGGAACGCTTCATCGGGCTAGTTTAGCCGCAACTAATCTTCTTATTAAACCAGGGTGTGAAAAGGGGGCCGTGGGCGCCGCTCGCGAGTTACGGGGGTGTAACTCGTCGGGGGCCGGGGCTACGATGACGCGCACGATGAGGATCCTCCACACCGCCGACTGGCACGTCGGCAAGAAGCTCGGCCGGTTCGACCGGCTCGACGAAGCCAAGGACGCTCTCGGAGAGGTCGTCCGCATCGCGGAGGAGAACTCGGTCGACCTCGTGATCGTCGCCGGTGACCTCTTCGATCGGGCGCTGCCTCCGTTTGCGGTGATGGGGGTCGTCTTCGAGGCCCTCCAACAGCTCGCCGATACCGGCGCGACCGTGGTGGCGATCGCCGGCAACCACGACTCCGCCGAGCTCTTCCGGGTGCTCAAGCCGTACTTCGCCTCGTCTCGTATCCACCTGGCCGACAAGGCCCTGCCGCCCGATCGGGGCGGGGTGATCGAGGTCCCCTCGCGCGACGGAAAGACCACCGCCCAGGTCGCGCTGTTCCCGTTCCTGCACGAAGCCAAGGTCTCGGAGTTGATGGAGCCGGCCGAGCAGTGGCACAAGGACTATGCCGATCGCATCAAACGGATCTGCTCCCTCTACGGCGATCACATGTCTAAGAACTCGAAGCCCGATACCGTCGAAGTCCTCGTCGGGCACTTCATGATCAACGGCGCGATCCCCTCGGGCTCCGAGCGCGGCCTGCACATCGGCGAAGCGTTCGCGGCCGAGACCCAGGCGATCCCTTCCGACGTCCACTACGGGGCCCTGGGTCACATCCATCTGTGTCAGGAAGCGCCCGGCTCGGCGGTCAAGGCGTGCTACGCCGGGAGCCTCCTGCAGCTCGACTTCGGCGAGATCGATCAGGAGAAGTTCGTCCTGCTCGTCGATCTCGAGCCCGAGCACCCCGCGGACGTAAAGAAGTTCCCGATCACCAAGGGACGCAAGCTGCTGCGGGCCATCGGTACGCTCGATGGGCTGAGGGAACGAGCGGGGGCGGGTGAGTTCGGGGACGCGATCCTCGACGTGTCGGTGCTCACCGACGGACCTGTTGCGGGACTGGCCGACGACGTGCGCGAGTTCCTTCCGGAGGCGCTATACGTCAGGGCGGAGTACGACAGGGGTGAGGTCGATGTGAGCGACCGTGAGGGCCGCAGCCTCGACGACCTCTACGGCGAATATTTCCGGACCCGCCACGGCGTCGATCCCAAGGACGAGCTCGTGTCCGCGTTCAGGTCCCTGGTCGCGGAAGTCGGGGTCGACTGGTGAGGCCCGTCCAGATCGAGATGTCGGGGTTCCGCTCGCACGAACAGAAGACCGTCATCAACTTCGAGAACCGCTCGTTCATCGCCATCGTGGGCCCGACAGGATCGGGCAAGTCCTCGGTCCTCGATGCGATCTCGTTCGCGCTGTACGGCAAGACCCCCCGGGTCAAGAACAAGACCAAACGCCTGATCTGCTCGCGCACCGACGCTGCCCACGTGAAGCTCCTCTTCGAGGTCGAGGGCAAGCGCTACGAGGTCACGCGCGTTCTCAGGAACTCCGGCGGGTCCGAGCATCTCCTCCTCGACCGGGATTCTGAGGAACGCACCACCGGCGATACCGCGGTCTCGGAACGGATCGAGGAACTCCTGGGCCTCGACTTCGACGCGTTCTGCTCCTCGGTCCTCCTCGCGCAGGGGCGGTTCTCGCAGTTCCTCGAGGCCGCACCGACGAAGCAGATGCAGATCCTCAAGGGGGTCTTCCGCGTCGATCAGCTCGACGAGCTCCGGGCCGCTGCCAAGGGCAAGGCGGCGCAGTTCGAGCTTGAGCTGCGCGGGGTCGACGGCGCCCTGTCGGGTATCCCCAAGGACGTTGCAGGGCTTATCAAAGAACAGAAGGACTCCCTCAAGGGCTTCGAGGCGTCGTTGAAGGCGCTGGCCGCCGCCCTCCCCAAGGAGAAGGAGCTGATCAAGGCCGCCGAACGTGCCACCGAGGACAAGGCCGCGGCCGAGAAGGAGCTTCGCTCCGCAGAGGGGGCACACGCCTCCCTCCCTCAAGCGTCCACTCTGACGAAGCTCGCCGGTGAGGAAAGCTCCCTGGCGGGCGAGGTCGATGCATCGGAGCAAGCCTTCGCGGCAGCCACGCAGACAGCGGAGTCGAGCGCCGCGGCTCTTGCCGTTCTCGAGAAGGACATGGGGACCGTCCAGGTGCTGTCCGAGCTCAGGGTGTCGGCGGTGACCCGCGGGACCCTGGCCGAACGGCTCGCGGGGTTGATCGCCGAGCGCGACGCGGCTGGCGACGCGTCCGAAAGGCTCCGGACGGAGGCCGCCGATCTCGCGACCCTGGCCGGCGAAGCCAAGGCGGCGCATGGCGACGCCGTGGCCGCGCTCCGGGATCTCGAGCGTAAGCATCAGGCCCACGCGCTGCGCGCGGTTCTGAAGGCGGGGGAACCGTGTCCGGTGTGCGAACAGACGGTGACAGCGCTGCCCTCGACGAAATCTCCCGGCGCGCTGACTGCGGCCACCAAGGCAGAGGCGGCAGCCGCCACTGCCGCCGAACGTGCCATCACGGTGACCTCGACCGCCGAGCGCGGCCTTGCGACCGCGGAGGCCGCGTTGTTGCAGGCAGCGAAGCGCGTCGATGAGGAGACGAAGGCTCTAGCCGCCCTCGAGGTGGAACTATCGAAAGCCCTCGGACCGGTCGATGACCCGCTCGCGGCGGTGACCGGTCGTCTCGCGTCCCTGAGCGGGGCCGCCGAGGAGGCGACCGCGGCAGTCAAACTCCTCGACGAGACGCGCAAGGAGCACGACTCCACCCTGGGGAAGAAGACCCTGCTCGGTACTCGCCGGCAGGAGCTCTGCGGTGAGTTGATCCACGTTGCGGGCCGGATCGGGGTCGCCCCCCCGAAGTTGGACGACGATGCGACGTCGCTGTGCGCTCAGGCAGACGAGATCCGTTCGCAGCTCAGCGCCCTGGTGGAGGCTGTATCGCTCAAAGCGGCGAAGGCCGAGGGCGCGGCTACCTCAGCCGCCGAGGAGCTGGCCCGGCTGCGCGCGAGCTTCGATCTCGACGACGGGATGTCGCTGGCCGAGGCGCACGCCGACGTGAAGACGGATATCGCGACGACCAAACAGCAGATCGATCGGTTCGAGGAGATGAAGACGCGGTCGACGGAGTTGATCGCGACGCGCAAGGAGCTCGAAGGCCAACAGAGCCTCTACGCGACCCTTGCCGAGGACTTGACCGACCGGCACTTCATCAAGTTCCTGCTCGAGGATCGCCGGCGTCTCCTCTCCGAGCTGGGCTCGGCCCACCTGAGGAACTTGACCGAGCGCTACCGCTTCGATGATGACGCCGAATTCAACGTGATCGACGAACTCGACGCCGACAAGCTGAGAGAGATCGAAACCCTGTCCGGCGGCGAGCTGTTCCTCGCGTCTCTGGCTCTGTCCCTCGGCCTGGCCGAGGCCGTCGCCCGGCATGGGGGCCGGCTCCAGTGCTTCTTCCTCGACGAGGGGTTCGGCTCGCTCGATCCCGAGGCCCTCGGTCACGCTCTGGACGGCATCGAGAAGATCGTCACGCCCGAACGATTGATCGGATTGGTCAGCCACGTTGCGGAGCTGGCCGAGCGGATCGAGGACAAGATAGTGCTCGAGCGCAGTCCCGAAGGGATGACCCTGATCTCCTCGGATGCGTGAGTTCCCGTCGGGCCGTCTAGTAACCTGGGTCGATGAACGGGAAACTCTTCGAAGAGCGCGTGGGACGGCTGCGTGACGCCACGATCATCGCCATCTTCCGCGTGCAGGCTCCGGCCCACGCGGTCGAGGGCATCGGCGCGGCAACGCGTGGGGGGTTCGAGGCCGTCGAGATCACGATGAATAGTCCCGGGGCGACCGACGCTATGTCGGAGGTGGCGGGTCACACCGACGCGATCTTGGGGGCCGGAACGGTCCTCGAAGCCAGCCAGGTCAAGGAGGCATACGACGCCGGGGCCGAGTTCATCGTCACGCCGACGGTCAACCTCGAGGTCATCGAAGCTGCTCACGGCCTTGATCTCCCGGTGTGCATGGGAGCCTCGACGCCAACCGAGATCCGCGCTGCTCACAAGGGCGGCGCCGACTGGGTGAAGGTGTTCCCGGCCGAGCAACTCGGGGGACCCGACTACATATCGAACATCCTCGCCCCCCTGGATGATGTGAATATCCTCGTGACCGGTGGGATCACCGGCGAGAACTACCTCGGCTATCTCGACGCGGGGGCCGAACTCGTGGGCTTCGCCAGCGCGGTGTTCGACCCGGCTCTGGCAGCCGCGGGGCGTTACGACGAACTCGAGCGGCGCGCGGTAGAGATCAATCGCCGCCTCGACCTCTACCTCACCGAGGCGTCCGAGACCGAATAGCCCCGGCGAACCCCGCGATGTCCGCAGGGGTCGTTCCGCAGCATCCTCCGATCACCGCCGCGCCGGCACGACGCCATCCGAGGGCGTCGTCCGTGAACGTCTCAGGCGAGTGCGGGTTCCACGTCCACCCGCCGGGCCCGCGGGTTCCTCCGCTGGCGTTCGGGTAGCAGATCACCGGGAGCATTCCCTCCGTCGCGATCTCGATGAGCGAGGTGGCATGGACGGGCTCGGTGCAGTTGAACCCCGCGGCGATCACCGACGGAGCGGCGGACGCGATCTCGAGCGCGGTCGCGAAAGGGGTTCCGTCGCAGAGGTTGCGGGGGCCGCGGCACGAGAACGAGACCCATGCGGGCATCTCGGGGTGGTCCTCGAGCAGCGTGACCAGGGCTTCGATCTCGATGACCGACGGGATCGTCTCGATCGCCAGGAGATCGCAGCCCGATGTCGCGAGGACCTCGAACCGGTCGCGATGGAACTGGGTCAGCTCGTCCACCGTGAGGCCGTAGTCCCCGGTGTACTCCGAACCGTCGGCCAGGTACGCCCCGTAGGGCCCGACCGACGCGGCCACGACCGGCGGGGGGCCGGGGCGCTCGGTGGCGATCTCGGCGGCGGCATCTTTCGCCAGGCCGATGCTCCGGGTCATGAGACCGGCAGCAGAATCCCGGTCCAGGCCGCGTTCGGCGAGACGCTCGAACGTGGCCTGGTAGGTAGCCGACGACGCCACGTCGGCGCCCGCGCGGAAGTAGTCGAGGTGGACCTGCCTGACGAGCTCGGGCGACTCGATCAGCGCCTTCGCCGACCACAGGGCGTCGTCGAGATCGCCACCGAGCGACTCCAGGTGAGTAGCGAAGCCGCCGTCCAGGATCGCGATCCCGTGGTCTTCGATGAACGGCGCCAGGGGGTTCGACCCGGATGGGGTCAAGACGAAGCCTGGAGCAGCTCCGCAATCGACTTCTCGATCCCTTCCGCCAGCACGCTGAGATCTGGAGCTGCGTCGTAGTCACCGAACAATCCGAATCCGATCGTGCCGGCGTAGGAGAACAGCGCGACGCCGATCGTCGTGTTATCCGACAGAGGCACGACGGGGTAGACCTCGGTCATCCGGCGACCGAGCGTGTAGAGCGGGAACTGCGGCCCCGGAACGTTGGTGATAACGAGATTGAAAGCCCGCTGCCGGGCCACGAGCCGCGAGGCCTGGGCCAGGATCGTGGGAGGTGCGTACTCGCCGAAGGTCGTGAGCAACTGTGCACCCACCGCTTGTCCGGAGGACTTGAGGTCCTTCATCTCCTCATGCACGATGTGCAGGCGTTCGACCGGATCCTCTTCGTAGACCGGCAACGCGGCCCACAGCGCCGCGACCCGGTTACCGAGTGCGCCCTCCTCGTGATCGGCACGCACGGACACGGGCACCATGGCGCGCAGTTCGAGGTCATCGACGCGCTCCCCGCGGGACTTCAAGAGGTACCGGAGACCACCGGTAACCACCGTGAGCACGACATCGTTCACGGTCCCGCCGAGCGAGTCCTTGACGCGTTTGAAGTCGTCGAGGTCGGTGAGAACGGTTTCCCACCGCCGATGCGGACCGATCGACTGATTCACGGACGACGGGGGAGCCGAGAAGCTTCCGCCGATGAATGCCCCGAGCGCCTTGGCTCCTTCGACGAGGCGGTTGGGCAACTTGGCCGGGTCGAGGACCACGCTCTGAAGGGAACGGACCGCCTCGGCCGGCGACGTGATGCGTTCCTTTAGCGCTTCGACGAGGAGCTGGTCCGGCGTCGGTTCCGGGGCAGGACGCCACGGCACGACCTCCGGCTGCTCGGGTTCGTCGGTCATGTCGAGCAGGATCGACATGATGTCGGTGCCCGAGACCCCATCGATCAAGCAGTGATGCGTCTTGGAGATCAGCGCGAAACGACCGCCGGGAAGGCCCTCGGCGAACCACATCTCCCACAGCGGCTTCGAGCGGTCGAGCTGCTGCGACATGATCCGGGCGACGAGCCGCTTGAGCTTCTCCTCGTCACCGGGGGCCGGAAGGGCGGTGTTGCGAACGTGGTACTCGAGGTTGAAATGCGTGTCGTCGACCCACACCGGCCGGCCGAGGCCGAACGGCACGTTCGCGAGCTTCTGACGGAAACGGGGGACCGACTGGAGGCGCCCACGGACCATGTCGAGGAACTCCTGGTAGTCCGGGGTCGGCCCCTCGAAGATCGCCACGCCCCCGACATGCATGTGGGTGTTCGGCCCTTCCAGGTGGAGGAAGAGCTCGTCGAGAACCTGGAGACGTTCGAAGCGCGCCATAATGGGCACATCGTAGCCCGAAGGATGTGAACTCGGACCCCTCCCGCCTGCTCATGCCCCGTTCTCAAGAAGGCCTCGCGCGCCTCATCGACAGGGAAGGACTGGATGATGGGCGGATCGCGGCCGCCTTCCGGGCGATCGACCGGAGGGTCTTCGTCCCCTCGAGGTTCCACCGCGTCGCCTACGAGGACCGCCCGGTGGGGATCCCGGCCGACCAGACCACCTCGCAACCGTCCCTCATCGCCCGGATGATCGACGCCGCCCGGGTTCCTGCCGAAGGGCGCGTCCTCGAGATCGGGACCGGGTACGGGTATCAGACCGCCCTCCTGGCCCGTCTCTGCCGGGAGGTCTACTCCGTCGAGCGTCACCGTGAGCTTGCCGAACGGGCCGAGGCCAACCTGCTCGCCGCGGGGATCGACAATGCGACGGTCAAGGTCGGAGACGGATGGGCCGGGTGGCCGGAGCACGCGCCCTATGACGCGATCGTGGTGTCGGCCGCCGCCTCCGAAGTACCGGGCGCGTTGCGGGAGCAACTGGCCGAGGGCGGCCGGCTGGTGATCCCGGTAGCCGAGGTCGGAAGCGACAACGTCTACCTGTGCGAGAAGACCGGCGGCGAGACGAAGATCGTGCGCCTGCTTACGCCGGCTCGTTTCGTCCCGCTCGTCCGGGGGGCCCCCGAGTGAGGCGGGCGCTCACGATCGCGGCGCTCCTTCTCCTCGTTCTCCCGGCGTGCGGCGATGACGATCCGCCCGCCGCTGGCCCCCGGTTCGCATCGCCCGCCCTTTCGAGCCCATCGCCCGAAGCGTCGTCACCGGCCGTCCGCTTCACCGCGGTCGCGGATGCGGGCACGGGGGACGAGGCCCAGGCGAAGGTGATCGATCAGATGTGCAAGCTGAACGCGTCGCGCCCGTTCACCGACGTGGTTCAAGCGGGAGACAACGTCTACGACCACGGTGATCCCGCCGACATCGAGCCACACTTCGCGGAGCCCTTCGCCTGCCTCCTCGAAGACGGCGCCGAGTTCCACTCGGTCCTCGGGAACCACGATGTCGAGACCGACGGCGGGGCGGCGCAACTCGCGGACGCCAGGTTCGGGATGCCGGCGCGGAACTTCACATGGTCCCTGGGGCCGGTGTCGTTCGTCATGCTCGATACCAACGTGGTGCCCTCAGGCGATGTCCTCTCGTGGCTCGACGACCGGCTCGCGGCCGCCGAAGAGTCGCCGTGGACCGTCGTCGTCTTCCACCATCCACCGTTCTCGCCGGGAACCGAGCACGGTTCGAGCCTCGAGCTCCGGGAACTGCTCGCTACCCGTTTCTCGGGAGCAGGAGTCGATCTGGTCATCAACGGCCACGAGCATCTCTACGGGCGCGCGGAGGTGGACGGCGTCACCTACATCGTGACCGGGGGAGGGGGCCGGGAGCTGACCCCGTGCCTCGAGCCTCTTCCCGAGCCCTACGCGGTGTGCCGTCCGGTCCACGAGTTCGTCGAGTTCGAAGCGACCCGGGGGAGGCTCGTGTTGACCGCCCACACCTCGGACGGCGCCACGATCGAGTCCCACGAGGTCCCGAAGAACCCCTGAACGGGCCCCGGTTCGAGCGCAATCGCTGCCCCGCCCGCCCACCCCTGTGGAAAACCCGGAAAATGTCCTAGGCGTTGCCTAGGGTGAACCCATGAACGCCATCAGCCTCATCCTTATCGTGCTCTTCGCCCTCCTCGCTGGGGCCGCCGGCGCGGCGGTCGTCCTGACCGGCCGCCGCGGCCCCCCGGACGAGGACATCAAGGCGATGCGGGCCGAGCTCCAGAACCTCGGTCAGCGGGTGTCTCTCGATACGTCTCGGGTCCATGAGCGCCTCGAGGGCATCGATTCGCGGATGACCGAGACCCAGAGCACGTCTACCGGGATGGCGCAGGGGATCTTCGAGCGCCTCGGGCAGGTCCAGACCGCGACCGAGTCGGTCGCCGCCCAGGCGCGCGAGTTCACCCAGCTCCAGGATCTTCTGAAGGCGCCCAAGGCGCGCGGGGGCCTGGGCGAAGCGATGCTCGAGGAGCTCCTTCGCCAGGTGCTTCCTCCACAGGCCTACACGATGCAGCACCGGTTCCGTTCGGGCCGCATCGTCGATGCAACGGTCAAGGCGGGCGGCAAGCTCGTCTGCATCGACTCGAAGTTCCCGCTGTCGAACTACAAACGCATGTGCGACGCAGCCGATGAGATCGAGCGCGCCGACGCGGAGCGAGCCTTCGCCGGGGATGTCGCGGGCCACATCAAGGACATCTCGACCCGCTACATCCTTCCCGACGAGGACACCTTCGACTTTGCGGTCATGTACGTCCCGGCCGAGGGGGTCTACGCCGAGGTGCTGCGGATGAGCCACCGGAAGCAACCGCTGTTCGAACAGGCGATCGAAGCGCGCGTCGTTCCGATGTCACCGCTCAACCTCTACGGCTATCTGCAAACCGTTCTGTTCGGGCTCAAGTGCTTGAGCATCGAGGAGGACGCGCAGCGGATCCTCGACATCTGCGGACGCCTTCACCAGGATGTCAACCGGTTCACCGACGAGTACGACACGCTCGGCGGGCACCTCGGTCGCGCTCGAAACAAGTACGAGGAGGGACGTGCCCGCCTCGACCGCTTCCGGGACACGATCGACCGGATGGTCGACCTCACCGAAACCAGCCCCGACACTGAGATCGGGGTCGACGACGGCGAGGATCGGACGCCGCTCGAGGCGGTCGGCGACTTCTAGCACTGCGACATCACGCCCCCCGGGCGCTGACCGGGTACCCGCGCTAGGCGGGTACCCGGGTCAGGTAGTCGTCGGCGATTTCCACCAGGTCCGCGACGAGGTCCGAGGCGTCTTCGAAGCCGTCGGACCTGAGACGATCCCGGACCCCGGTGAGCGTCGAGGTGAGCATCAGGATCATGAGATCACCGAGGTTCGGCTCGGGAGAGCGCGTCATCGTCCGGCGCCCTTCTCTGGTTGCATCACGGAGCGGTGCTCGCGCCAGTAGTGGCGCCTGACCGCGGGCCCGCCGGACCATCCCTTCGGGACGCGTATCCGCTTGCCGCAGGTCCGGCACTTCGGAGACTTGACCTTTCCTTTGGTGCCCGTGCCCGCGCCCTTCTTCACCATCGCCTTCTTCACCGTCACCAGCGCCACCTCGCACCCCTGGATTGTGGATCCGGGATGAACGTTAGTGAGGCGGTGTGACACCAGGAGCGATTTCGGCTATCCAGGGGGCATGAGAGCGCTGAGCATCGACGATTACGGGATCGATCACGTGGCGGTGAGGGAGATGCCCGATCCCGAACCCGGCCCGGGCGAGGTTCTCGTCGGTATCAAAGCCTGTGCGCTCAACCGTCTCGATATATGGACCTTGACCGGTTCCCTCGGTATCGACATCGCCTTCCCGCACATCCTCGGAGCCGACGCCGCAGGAGAGGTCCTCGAGACCGGAACGGACGTCAGGGGATACCCGAAGGGAACGAGGGTCCTGATCAACCCGGGTTTGTCGTGCGGTGCCTGCGAGCTGTGCCTGGCGGGCGAGCAGTCGGAGTGTCCGCGTTTCTCGATGATGGGCGAGCACGTTCCTGGGACCTTCGCGGAGAGGGTCGCGGTCCCCGCGAGCAACGTGTTCCCGGTCCCCGAGCACCTCTCGTTCATCGAAGCGGCCGCCCTCGGGGTCACGTCGGTCACCGCCTACCGGATGCTCTTCACCCGCGGGCAGATGAAACCGGGTGAATGGGTTCTGATCACCGGCATCGGAGGCGGGCTGGCGATGTCGCTCTTGCACTTTGCGCGTCCGCTCGCCGGACGCGTCTACGTGACGTCGTCCTCCGACGAGAAGATCGAACGCGCGCTCAAGCTGGGCGCCGACGCGGGGATCAACTACAGAGAGAAGGATGTTGCCAAAGAGATCCGGCACATGACCGGGAAACGCGGTGTTGATCTGGTGGTGGATTCCGCGTCGGGCGATGCGCTCGACGCCGGCCTGCGCGCACTCCGTAAGGGCGGTCGCCTCGTGACGGCCGGGGCGACCGCTGGGGGCAAGGCCACGATCAACGCCCAGCGATTGTTCTGGAACCAGCTGTCGGTGATCGGCTCGACGATGGGATCGCACAACGACTTCTCCGAGATGCTGCGCTACGTCGCAGGCTCCAAGTTCAAGCCCCCTGTCGACAAGGTCTTCCCTTTCGATCAGGGTGCCGCCGCGGTTCGCTACCTGGAGGCCGGCGAGCAGTTCGGCAAGGTCGTCCTCGAACTCGCTACGCCGCCTTGATGCGGGACAGGAGGCTGCTCGCCATCCTGACCGCCGCGTTCCGGTCGTAGGTGACCGCGTAGTCGAAGCGCCGTTCCATGTCCGGACCGGCGTCCCCGAGGTCGCGGGCCGCGAAGCCCGCCGCGAAATGCGAGCCGATGACGATCACAACCCACTCACCATTCAATGGATCGGACGAGTCGAGGCTCGTTCCGCGGACACCGCTCCCCGGCTCCGCGGGGAGATCGACCCCGAAGGCACCGACCAGCGGTAGCTCGCCGGCGAGCCGTTCGTACAGACGTTCCGTAGCGCGCGAGAAGTGGCGTACGTCCTGGAACGTGCTGAGGACCACCGGAGATTCGTTGAGAACCATCGCCTGGTGTTCGAGGTACCTGCTCATCTCGCACAGGACGCGCTTCGGACCTCTACGTACAGTCCGCGTGGTTGCGACGATGTCGAACGGTGATGGTTTCGGGCGCCATTGGCGGCCGCGAACCGAGCGCGAGTTCGACAGTCGGCTCGGCGCACGGGACCAACGGACCCGGTCGCGCGAACAACCAACCCTGAGCGAGCGTTGCCCCCATCGCGATCGCGGTCATGCGCTGTTCCTCGGTCTCGATGCCTTCTGAGACGACCTGAGCTCCCGACCGTTCCACTTCGGCATCTACCGCGTGGATGATCCGTGCCTCTTCCACGCTGGTGCGGTTCTGAACGAGTTGCATGTCCAACTTGAGGATGTCCGGATTGACGAACGGCAGCATGGCGAGGGAGCGAGGGTCGGCACCGATGTCGTCCAGGGCAACGCCCCTACCCCCAGCCCGGATCCGTTCGATGCGCTTGAGAAGATGGGCGGGGGAGCGTGTCATATCGCGTTCGGTGATCTCCCAGACGATCCTCAGGCGGTGCCGCGCTTCCTCCCATACGTCGTGGTGGTCGCCGCCGCCTTCGCCGGTGACTTCGGACTCGATGTTCACGAACAGAGCGAACCCTCTGGGGAGATCGGCTTCGAGCGCTCATAGGCGACTACCTCACCCGAGTCGATCCTGACGATCGGTTGATAGACGGAGTGAACCCATCCGTTAGCCAGAACGTCCTGGATCGTTATTGACAGGGTTTCCAAGCTGCACCCACTCCTCCGGACCGGGGTCATCGGTCTATACCCACTCCTACGTACCGGAATCAAGGCCTCTCTGTTCATTTGAGCGGACCAAGCCGTCTAGGACACGGCGTTTCTGACCGCGGCCGCGACCGCCTGGGTCGCCAGGGGACCAAGAACATCGAGGTTCGCAGGCGCGGAGCCTGCTCGCGCTGGCGCCGCGACGGCAAAGGTCACGTCACCGTCATAACGGGTGTGAGCGGGGCGAACGGCCGTGGTGATGCCGTCCGAGCCTCGTCCCGCCAGCCACTTCGCCTCCTGTTTGGTGAGGTTGGCTTCGAGTGCGACCAGGGCGAGCACGGTACTCATGGGGAAGTCGCGACCTGTCGGCAACAGTTCCTCCGGCTCCGAGCCGGGTGCCGATGTCCCGTGCAGCACGGTGCCATCGGCGGCCACGATGTCACCGACCGCGTTCACCACCGCGATCGCAGAGACCGACGCGTCCCCGTGCCGGGCGCGCCCGAAACCGAGCCCGCCGGGTGCGGAGAACTCCACCCCCGCCCACTTGCCGACCGTCGTGCCGGTTCCGGCGCCGACGCGCCCGCTCTTGACGGCCCCATCGGTCGCGGCGTCGCAGGCAGCCCGGCCCTCGGCGTGCCCCGGCCGCGCCTGAGGAGAACCGGTGCCGAGGTCGAACACGACCGCGGCGGGGACGATCGGAACGATGGCGACGGGCGTCTGGTAACCGATCCCTCGTTCGGCCAGCCATAAGGCGACCCCATCGGCGGTTGCCAGACCGAAGGCGCTGCCGCCGGTGAGGACGATCCCGTGTGTCTCCGTGAGCCTGCGATCGAGATCGAGCAGCACGAGCTCGCGCGACCCGGGCGACGATCCGCGGATGTCGCACGACGTGACGTTGCCTCCCGGCGGGAGAATGACCGTGCACCCGGTCATGTTCACGGCATCGGTGTAGTGACCGACCTTGAAGCCGAAGCCGAGGGAACCGGTCACTTGACTTCCTGGTAGGAGTAGCGCTCTTCGAGCCACGGATCGGCGCGGTTGTGATAGCCGCGCACCTCCCAGAAGCCGCGCTTGTCCGAGGTGATCAACTCGAAGGTCTGCACCCACTTCACGCTCTTCCACGCGTAGAACTTCGGAACTACCAGACCGAGGATCGTCGTGACCTTGACCCCGGTCCAGTAGTTGTCGAGCTTCGACCAGCCGGTGACGCAATGGAAGTCCGAGCGCATCTCCATGAGCGGGAGAGCCTTGAGCTCGGCGTAGGAGAGCGATACGCCGCGTTCGACGGAGGCCGTGATGCTGCCCCCTGAGGGCTCGTATCCCTCCACCTCCGGCTCCGCATCGCGGACCGCGGTACGTGCGAGATCGTTCAACCGTAATTTGACGAGCTTGACGGTCTGGTCGTCCGCCGAGGCCATCGCCATCTTCAACGCTTTGTCGTAACGGCGGCGAGCGCGTTCCCGAGTCTTGTCCTCGGTACCGGGCTTCGCGTACTTCAAGAAGTTGTCCGCGATCTCGATCTGTTTGAAGATCTGCGCAACGCTGACCATCGCACTAGCCTATAGAGCCCAGCTCTTAGAGGAAGTCCTCTATGGTGGGGGAGTGAGTCCCTCAGGAGCTCTTGGCTCCGAGGTGGCGAGGCGCAGGACCTTCGCGATCATCAGCCACCCGGACGCCGGGAAGACCACCCTCACCGAGAAGTTCCTCCTTTACGCGGGAGCTATCGAGGCCGCCGGCGCCGTCAAGGCACGCCGGGATAGACGCGCGGCCACGTCCGACTGGATGGGCATGGAGCAGGAGCGAGGTATCTCGATCACCTCGGCCGCTCTGCGCTTCGAGTACAAGGACACGGTCTTCAATCTCCTCGATACCCCCGGCCACCGTGATTTCTCGGAGGACACCTACCGGGTGCTGGCGGCGGCGGATTGTGCGGTCATGGTTCTCGATGCGGCCAAGGGCGTGGAACCCCAGACCCTCAAGCTGTTCGACGTTTGTCGAGCGCGCGGCATCCCGCTCGTTTCCTTCATCAACAAGTTCGACCGCCCCGGTCTCTCACCGCTGGAGCTGCTCGACAACATCGAGAGCAAGATCGGCTTGATCCCGGTCCCGGTCACCTGGCCGGTCGGTATCCCCGGGGACTTCAAGGGGGTCATCGATCGTCGTTCCGGCGACTTCTACCGCTACGACAAGACCGCGCACGGTGCCACGATCGCTCCCGAAGAGGTCCTTTCTCCCGAAGCCGCCGCTGCGATGGTGGGTGACGACTACGTGACCGCCCGGGACGAGATCGAACTCCTCGACGCGGTCGGCTCCGGGTTCGACGCGAAACCGTTCCTCGCCGGCGAGACGACGCCCGTGTTCTTCGGATCGGCGGTCTCGAACTTCGGGGTGAGGTTGCTGCTCGAGGCGATGATCGAGCTCGCGCCGTCACCGGTGCCGCGCGCCGATGAGGATGGAGTCCCACGCAGCCTCGAGTCACCGTTCTCCGCGCTGGTCTTCAAGGTGCAGGCCAACATGGACCCCAATCATCGCGACCGGATCGCGTTCTTCAGGGTCTGTTCGGGCCGCTTCGAGCGCGGGATGACCGCGATCCACGCCCGGACCGGGAGGCCCTACTCACTCAAGTACGCGCACCAGATGTTCGGGCAGGACCGTGCCACGGTCGACGAGGCGTACCCGGGAGACATCATCGGGGTCGTGAACGCGACCGACCTCGGCATCGGTGATTCCCTGTACGTCGACGTTCCGGTCGTCTTCCCGGCGATCCCTTCGTTCGCTCCCGAGTACTTCATGGTTGCTCGGAACAAGGACTCGGCCCGCTACAAACAGTTCCGTAGGGGCATCACTCAACTCGACGAGGAAGGCGTGATCCAGGTTCTGCGCCATCCCGACCGGGGCGACCAGGAACCGATCCTCGCCGCAGTGGGTCCGATGCAGTTCGAGGTCGCCCAGTACCGGCTCGAGGAGGAGTTTGGCGCGCCCGTGGAGCTGTCCCCAACCAACTACAAGGTGGCGCGTCGCACCGACGACGCGGGCCGGGATGCGCTCAAGGCGATGTGGCAGGCCGAGGTCTTCACCCGCTCCGACGGCGCGATGCTAGCGCTCTTCCCCAGCCGCTTCCAGCTCGAGCGTTTCCAGGCAGATCACCCCGACGTCCTCCTGGAACGCATCGTGGCGGGGATCGACGAATAGCGGACCTCCAAGACTTCTGACGGGATAGCGAACGACTACGATCGGGCGATGCCTGACGATGACTCAACCCAAGATCGAACGAGCGAGCTGAAGCCCGAGGGATTTCAGGCAGCCAGGGCACTCGAGCACCTCGGAGGCGAGGTGCGCCGAGGGATCGTCACGCACGGTTGGGATCGCGCGGCGCTCGCGGCGCTGACCGGCTTCGCCGCGGTTCTTGCGGTCGGGTCGGTGTTCGTGGTGATGGCGAAGCTCGCGGTTCCCGACTTCGGGGCCGGCAAGAGCCCCCTGTGGATCATGGCGCGCATCGGCGTTGCGGGCCTGGGCGCCCTCGGGATCCCGATCGAACGGGCCGGCGAGGGCGCGTCGGTGCTACCGGTCGGGGCGCTGATATTGGTGGGTTGGATCCTCGCCTGGGCTACCAGGAAAGTGGTCGAGACCAGCGGCGCGTTCACACTCCGCGAGCGGGTGCTCGAAGGGCTAAAGGTGGCCATCCCCTTCGCTCTCGGGTGCTTCATCGCGTCGTTCGTGTTCCGGCTCCGCGACCGCGACCCGTCGTTGGGCGCCGATCCCTCGTGGGCCCTCATCCTCGGGCTGGTCTGGGGAGCCATCTTCGGCGCGCTCGGCGGATTGTGGGCGGTCGGGGTGCGTGACGCTGCGGACGCCGGAGACCGGTGGCTGGAGAACCGACCGTTGCTCCGTGACGGTTTGAGAACGGGCGCCACGATGTTGGTGGGCCTCGGGCTTCTGTCCGCGGTCGTGGTCGTGGCCGCCATCGCCCTCAAGGTCGCCTTCGGGGGCGCCCCGCCCATCTCGGGAGGCGAAGCGGCTGCCTTCGTTCTCGCCGTGATCCTCTTCGGCCCCAACCTCGTCGCCGGCGCGGCGGCCTTTTCCCTCGGGGGACCGGTCGGCGTGCTCGCTCGGACCATCGACGGTGCGCGCGTGGCATCCGAGGTCTCACTCCTCGGTTGGGATGCAGGGCGTCCGTCCGCCTACCTCTACCTCCTCATCCTGGTCCCGGCCGCCGCGTTCGCTTACGGCGGGTATCACGCCCGTCGGAGCGGGGCGGGTTTGCCCGCCGAGGTGATCGGAATCGCGGCCGGCGTGGTTGGCGTCTCGGTCGCGTTCCTCACGTGGATAACGAGGCTCCGAGTCAGTCAGGCGTTCCTGGGACGGGGCAACTATCTCGTCGCAGCCGCCGAGGTCCTGCCCGCGTTCGTTCTCAGCGTCGCGTTCGCCGGCCTTTTCGGCTACCTCGGCTGGCGGGCCGGGGACAAAGCAAGTACCAAGAACCCCGTATGAGCCTCGAGATATTCGTTCACCGGGAGGTCGGCCCCCTGGCCTGCAACTGTTACGTGGTGGGAGACCCGGCCTCGATGGAGGCGATCGTCATCGATCCCGGAGACGACGCCGACCTGCTCGCGGAGGATATCGCTACGAAGGGTCTGACGATCACCGCGATCGTCGCCACCCACGCCCACTTCGATCACATCGTCGCGGCCGGGCGCCTCCGGGAGTTGACCGGTGCTCCGTTCCACCTGAGTTCCTTGGACAAGCCGCTGTTGTCGTGGATGCAGGAATCCGGGCGGATGTTCCTGGGGCTCGAGTTGCCACCCCCGCCCGAGGTCGATACCGACGCCTCCGAAGGCGACGTCCTCGTGGCCGGAGCCGTGTCACTCGAAGTGTTGCACACCCCTGGTCACTCACCCGGGTCGATCACGCTCGTCCACGACGACGCGGTGTTCTCTGGCGACACGCTGTTCGCGGGGTCGATCGGACGCACCGATCTCCCGGGAGGAGACACCGAGACGTTGCTTGCTGTCATTCGGAACAAGCTGTTCTCGCTACCGGAGCACCTTCCGGTTTATCCGGGTCACGGCCCGGCTACAACGCTCGAGCGCGAGCGCGCATCGAATCCGTTCGTCGGCGATCAGTAGCCCGTGTCCTCATCGGTCGTATCGGAACCGCCCGTATCAGACGCTTCCCCTTCACCCACGACGATCTGACCGGTCATCCCATCGGGGTGGTACTTGCAGTGGAACTCGAAGGTTCCCGAGTCAGGGACGTCGAAAGTGGTCGAGGCCTCCTCGCCACCTCCGGCCTCGACCTCGACGTCGAGGTCATCCGAGGTGAAGCTGTGTTCGGCGTCGCCGGTGTTATCGAGAGTCAGTTCCACGGTCGCTCCCGGGTCCACCTGGATCTCGGTCTCCGCAAAGCTGAAGTCGGCGGCGGTCACGGTTACGGACTGCTTCCCTCCTCCTCCGGACGCGTCGCCGGACCCGCCCTCATCGCCACAGGCCGCAAACAGCAGGGCAATGGTCCCGACAACGGCAAGAAACCTCGATCTGTTCTTCACATGTCCTCCCACGGTGAAAAGGTCCGTCACCCGGGGGATACCGGCGGCAAGCCGGCTGCGTTCAATGTGCGCTAGATATACGGGTGGACCGAGGCCAGGGGAACCCCTGGGTAGCGGTCGATCTCGCGCTCGAGGGTGATCTTGAGGTGATCTTCGCGCGTGGCGATGCGACGGTCGATCTCCCGAAAGCCGAGCTTCTGGAGACGTTTGACCTCGCCCGCGTAGGACTTGCGAGGCTTGCCGCCCGGAGACGTCAGATAGACGTCGAGCGTGATCTTCTGAAGAACCTTCTTCTGCTTTCCATCTGCCATAGCTGAGGAAGATTAGCAGGGATCCCAGGGGCGGACGTCTAGAGCCAGTTCTTCTTCTTGAAAAGGACGTACAGCCAGCCCGCGACCACGGCCATCAGGCCCAGGACGAAGTAGAAGTTCACGACGCCTTCGCCCTGCGGTATCAGGTGCAGGTTCATGCCGTAGACCGAGGCGATGAAGGTAGGGACGGCGATGATGGCGGCCCATGAGGTCAGCTTCTTGGTTACCTCGTTGAGGGAATTCGTTTGCTCACCTCGGACGAGATCGAGCACCGCCTGGACGAGGTCGTCCAACTGTCTGACCTGCTCGTCGATGCGCGCCAGGTGATCGGAGACGTCCCTGAAGTAGTGCTGGATCTCTGCCGAGATGGAGTGGTTGCCCTTGAGTGGGTCGAGCACTCGGGCCGCTGGGAGCGCGTACCGACGCAGCCGTGCCAGGTGCTGTTTCACCTGGTAGATCTGACGCTGGATCGGGGCGTTGAAGGTCGTAAGCGCGATGTCCTCGAGGTCCTCGATGGTCACCTCGAGCCGGTCGGAGACGTCCTGGTAATCGTCGACTACGACATCGAGCAACGTGTGCAACAGCGACGTCGCACCATCCTCGACGTCCATGTCTCCGTCGTCCCA
>JAENWQ010000108.1 GCA_016649855.1 Actinomycetota bacterium
CCCCTCTCGCGCCGTCGCTTTCTCTTTTCAGCCAAGTAGCTTCCGAAGCCCCGCTTCGTCGAGGATCTCGACCCCGAGCAACTGTGCCTTCCCGAACTTCGAGCCTGGATTCTCGCCCACGATCACGTAGTCGGTCTTCTTGCTGACCGACGAGGTCACTTTTCCCCCTCGGGACTCGATCGCGTCCGTCGCTTCATCCCGGCTGAAGTTCTCGAGCGATCCCGTGAGCACGAAGGTCTTTCCGAGCAACGGTCCCTCGATCGTCCTCTTCTCCTCGACCGGATCGACTCCGGCCTTCTTGAGGCGAGCGATCACCTTCAGGTTCCCCTTCTGGTTGAAGAAGCTCTCGATGCTCGTGGCGATCACCGGACCGATCCCCTCGATCGCCACGATCTCGTCGGCCGACATCTTCCGGAGGACATCGAGCGACCCGACCTCGGCGGCGATCTCATACGCGGTTGTGCCCCCGACGTGACGGATGCCGAGCCCCACCAAGAGCGCACCCAGGGGTCGCTTCTTCGAGCTCTCGATCGACGTCATCAGGTTATTGATCGATTTCTCCTTGAAGCCCTCGAGGTCGCCTATCTGCTTTCGGGTCAAGTAATAGATGTCGGAGATGTCGTGCAGGTAACCGCTCTGGATCAGAGCGTTGATCGTCTGGTAACCGAGGCCCTCGATATCCATCGCCCCGCGGCCGGCGAAGTGGAAGATCCGTTCGATCTGTTGGGAGGGACAGTCGATACCGGTGCAGTAGGAAGCCGACTCGCCCTCCTCCCTGCGGATCTCGGAGCCACAGTCGGGGCATCTCTTGGGCATCTTGAACTTCTTCTCCTTGCCCGTGCGCTTCGAGGTCACCGGCCCGACGACCTCGGGGATCACATCCCCCGCGCGCCGGACGATGACCGTGTCGCCCTCGCGAACGTCCTTGCGCGCTACCTCGTCCTCGTTATGGAGGGTTGCGGTCGAGACCGTCACGCCCCCGACGAACACCGGCTCGAGGACCGCATAAGGGGTTGCTTGCCCCGTCCGTCCCACGTGGACGCGGATCTCCTTCATCACCGTCGTCCGTTCCTCCGGGGGGAACTTGTACGCGATCGCCCAGCGAGGTGCCTTGGACGTGTGCCCGAGCTCCTCTTGCTGCGGGATCGAATCCACCTTCACCACGACGCCGTCGATCTCGTACGGAACATCGTGGCGGTGCTCCTGCCAGTACTGACAGAACTCGAAGACGTCATCGAGCGTCGAGACGACCTTGTTCTCCGGATTGGTCCTGAGGCCCAGGTCACGCAGCGCGGCCAGGGCATCGGAGTGCGACCGGAACCGCATCCCTTCGACGAACCCCACCCCGTGACAGACGAGGGACAGCTTGCGCGCTTTCGTTACCTGGGGGTCCTTCTGTCGTAACGAGCCGGCCGCCGCATTGCGCGGGTTGGCGAAGGTCTTCCCGTCTCCTTCTCCGAGCCGCTCGTTCAAAGCGTCGAAGTCGTCGGTCCGCATGTAGACCTCGCCGCGCGCCTCGAGCACGGCCGGCACCTTCTTGCCCTTGGACGCTCGGAGTCGCAGCGGCACCGCGCCCACCGTCTTGAGATTGGAGGTGATGTCCTCGCCGGTCCGGCCGTCGCCCCGGGTGGCGCCCTTCACGAACACCCCATCCTCATAGATGAGGTTGACTGCGGTCCCGTCCATCTTCAACTCGACCATGAAGCCCTGGGAACTCCCGATCTCTCGCTCGACCCTCCGCCCCCAAGCCTGGAGCTCCTCGAGCGAGAAACAGTTATCGAGCGACATCATCGGCACCCGGTGCGGCACCGGGGCAAAGATGTCTGACGGCGGCGCCCCCACCCGCTGGGTCGGAGAATCCGGCGCGATGAGGTCCGGGAACTCAGCCTCGATCTCCATCAACTCGCCGACCAGGGCGTCGTACTCGGCGTCCGCCACCTCCGGGTCGTCAAGGACGTGGTAGCGGTACGAGTGGTGGTCGATCTCCTCGCGGAGCCTCGCCGCCGTCTTCCTAGCCTCGGTCTTGGTCATCGTCTCGCCATTTTGGCAGGACGCTACGACGAAGTGGGCCAAGCCCTGCGGTCGGCGTGACCGCAGTTCTTACTCGGGTTCGGTCAGCACCGCGATGACCTGCCTGACCCGGTAGGGCCGGGAGTCCGAGTTGGAGAAGTAACCCAGGGATTGCCAGGGGCCCGCTCCGATCCGCCACCGGGCCTCCCAGACGACGTCGACCGCCAGCTCGTAGCGCCCCCGGGTCTCGTAGACGTGGCCGATATTCCCGCCGCGGGACGCGCTCCAGCGCCGGCCGGAGCCGTTCGTGACCATGTCTGATCCGTCGCCGAAGTTCCACACGTACTGGACCGCTCGGGCTTGCGCCGTGACCAGCACCGGACCCGCCTGCGCCGTCGCCTCGATCGGGGAGGGGGAGGTCTCGAGCCAGAAATACGACTCGAGGCCGGTGAGGCCGATGCCCGAGGGTGTTACCCGAAGATCTGGCTCCGGGGCCAGGGACACCGCCCGGTCCGCAAGCGTCCTCGCGATCTCTTCCGGCGAGGGCCGCGGTGGCCGGCCGGGACGACCGGGCCTCTGCTCCACCGGCTCGGGAGAGGTGAATGTGGCGCAGTCACCGGTCGTCTCCGCGAACGTAAACGTCAACGGAACCCCACCGGTCCCATACCGCGGCGCACAAGTATGAGGAACCAACGCCACCGCCACGAGCACAACATCACCTTCGCTGATGGACCCCTCTATCGCTGACTCCCCCTTCGCGATGATCGGAGGCAAATAGCTTCTTGCTTCCGACCGGACCCCCCTGCTCTCGTTTCGCCAGAAACCGATCGAAGCATTGCCGTCGGCTAGGGCGTACGTGGGCAACAGCCAAAGAAAACTCACCATTGCGGCAACAACAGTTCGCCTCAACTGTTACGCCTCTCTGCACGAGAGCTCACAACACTGGAGTCGAAAATCTTCCAAGTGCCTGTCTCCTGATGAAGAGTCCAGTCGATCGTTTCAAGCAGGGTCTTTCTTCCAGCCGATACGGCTTCGCCAGACTCATCAAAGAATCGGGGGGTCTCGCGAACTACCTGCCTGACTACGATCTCCGCTGGAACATTTTGAATGACCTCAATCTCAAGCGTTGTCAATAGAGGCTTGAACAAGACGCCATCGCGCTTGAGCTGTCGGATATCGGCCCGGGCTTGGTTCCGCAGCGGGCTATCCGAAGTTGCTACTAGCGGAACAAGGGTCTCGTCTCTCTCGACGATCGCTCTAGTGGCAAGCTCGTCCAGTTCCTCGAATCTGGCGATGGCTTCTTCGTCGGTCAGGGAGAAATCGGGGGTTGAGTCCGCGGAGGGGGATCGGGTTGCGTTGGGGGGTTCTTCGCCGTTGGCGGTCATCAGGAAGACGGCCGTGGTCAGGATGATCAGGGCGAGGATGATCAGGAATGCCTTGATCGGCGATGCCCCCGGTTGGGGCGAGGAACTATCGGGTCGGTCCATCAGGCTGCCCCCTGATTTGTCTGATTTAGGGCCTTCTTACCCCATAACCCCAGAAGCATGCGCCGATGATCCCGGGACCGTTGTGGGCCGGGTCACCAGGTGCTTCCATTCCTTACCTCTGCCATCTAGGTTACGGGGAGGTCCGGAACCCCGGACGGGGCTCGATCGAAAGAGGAGAGACATGGAAAACAGGAAAGCCGAGTTGCTGCTGGTACTCGGAGCAGTGGTCTCGTTCATCGGTCCTGCCTTGGAGTTCTTCTCCTTGACCGCTGCCCAGACGATCGACGGCAAAGCCTTCTCACAGACCGGATACGAGAGCGGCGACAGCTCGACCTACGTGATCGTCGGCGTGGTCGCTCTGATCTGCGCCGTCGTCACCTTCGCGACCAAGTCCGGCGGCCTCCGTAAAAGTATGGGCGTACTGGCGACCCTGGCCGGGATCCTGGGCGTGTACGCCGGCTACGTCGACATGACCGGGGGTTCGACCGACATCGACATAGGCACCGGCGTCGGCACCTACGTGGTCATCGTCGGCGGTCTGCTCGTGCTCGTCGGCGGGATCTTCCTGTTCAAGTCGCGGGCAACGACCGCGGCCGCGGCTCCTGCTGCGCCCCCGGCTGCACCCCCGCCGCCGGCCTGAAGCGAGTTCACCCGGGTGGACGACTGGATAAGAGCCAGATCCACATCTCGCCAGCCGTCCACCCGACAGCGCCGGTCTGCATGGCCTGAAATAGTGCCGCCGTGTTCGCCGACGTCGAGATGCGTCTGTACCGGGACGGCGACCTCCAGAAGGAGTGGGAGGGCCGCGATCCGGACGACCTCATCGCGATCGAGTCGTCCGGTGACGGCATCGTCGCATTCCCCTCCTTCGAGGCCGAAGAGAGGGCTCGGGCGCTGGCCGAACGGCGGGGCTCCGTAAGTTGTTCTGGTGGATGATTTGCCCCGGATGGTGCGAATCCCTTATTATGGGAGAAAGCAAACAAAGACCTCTCAGGTGGAAACAGGCGCCCATATGGAGAACTAGCAGGCCATGGAATTGATCGCGGAACGGCAGGTCCCCCAGTGGGCGCCGGGCATCGCGCCCGGGCTGACCGTCATCATCCCGGCCTACAACGAGGCCGAGGGCATCGCGGATACCGTCCGCTCCTTACAGGAGCAGACGCTCCCACCCCTCAAGATAATCGTCGTGGACGACTGCTCTTCGGATGGAACGGGGGACGCGGCCCGTGCTATGGGGGTGCATGTCATTCGCCCTTGGGAAAACACCGGGTCCAAAGCGGGGGCCCAGAACTACGCTATGCCCCTGGTCGAGACGGAGTTCGTGATGGCGGTGGATGCCGACACGATCTTGGCCCCGGACGCCATCGAGAAGCTCCTCCCCTCGCTTGATGATCCCGAGGTCGCTGCGGCATGTGGTTTCGTGCTCCCTCGACGAGTGGAGACCGTGTGGGAGAGGGGCCGGTACGTCGAGTACATGCTGGCTTTCAACTTCTACAAGCCGATCCAAGATCTCTATGGGAAGCCACTGATCTCGTCCGGCTGCTTCTCCGTCTACCGGGCAGAACATCTGAGGGCAGCAGGGGGCTGGTCCATTCGAACGATGGCCGAGGACATGGACCTCACCTGGACCTTCTACGAGAAGGGGCTGAAGGTCCGCTTCGTAACCGAGGCGGTTTGTTATCCGATTGAGCCTCACAACCGCGAATTCATGAGTAAGCAGCTGAAGCGCTGGTCCCATGGGTTCATCCAGAACGTGTCGTGCCACTGGCGAGATGTTCTGCACATCCCTTACCTGCGCTTGGTCATCGCCGTCGCCTTCTGGGATGCGTTGATCGCCACGATCCTGTACCTCTGCGTGCTTCCACTCCTGGCAGTCTTGGTCGATCCTCGGTTCTTGCTGGGGTACGCGATCGATGCGCCGGCGATGCTTCTGCCCGTGATCGTCGGAGCGGGCAAGCGCCGCGAGGTCCGTAAAGCGCTCGCCAGCTACCCGGCGTTCTACGTCCTCCGGCTGGTCAATAGCTGGTTCATGTTGAAGGCGATGTGGCTGGAACTTGTGATGCGCAAGCCGCTCCTCGTCTACGAGAAGGGTCACTGATGAACGCCGGACTCCCCGGCGCCGGTATCGGTGGCCTCTTCTTCGTGATCTGCGCCCTTCTGGCCCCGCTGTTCGAATTCGTTCGGGTCTTGAGGGGACGCTCGAGCGTCGAGCGAAGGAGGCGCGTGGCCCACCAGTTCTTCCTCGCTGTCGGCATCATCATCCTCGTGGAACGCGCTTTCTTCCTCTTTGCTCTCCTAGGCGATTCTCCGGGGCAAGGTACCTCGACTGCCCCCCTGGGAGGTTTCCGCCTGCCCCTCGCTCCCGTCCTCCTCTCTCTCGGCGTGCTCGTCCTGGTCCTGGGCCTAACGTCTTTCCTAAGCCTGTTCAAGAGTCAGGGCAGACCGCCGCAACACCTTCGCGCTCGGCCTGATCTTCCCTTCTCGGAGCCCGAACAAGACGAGGTCTTTCAGGAGGTCTAGCTCAGGGCTCGTAACAGCCCGAACCTCTTGCACTTACACAAAGGAGACCGGCGGCCCCCGAACGAATCATCCTCCTGAGGTCTAGTCCTGCGCATCGGGATGACCCAGTCACCGAACTCGTCCACCGACCTCACCAAGACGTTCGAGCCCTAAGTCTTCGCCCAGGGGCCGACGCCGGCGACGCGTTCGGGCGTCACATGCACGATGAAGCCGGGGGGCGGTTCCGGCATCCCCGGGAAAACCGCATCGGGGCCGATGTAGGTCGTCGCGAGCTTCTGCAGCAGCTCCGCCGCGCCGCCTTCGGTGAGGCTGGCTCGACCGTAGATCACGATGTACTCGCGCAAGCCGAAGTCGTTGGTCTTATCCGAGGCCGCCGATACCGTGACGCGCGCGTCGCGTCGCATGTTCTTCAATTTGCGCTGATCGAACATGGTCGCGATCCTCAGCTCGATCGCAGACTCCGGGATCTTCATGGATCCTCCTTCTCTAGGGCCGTTTGGCGAGAAGCATCAACCGGCGGCGGCAGAAGCTCCAGTCGTCGCCTTCCTCCTTACGGAAATCCATCCCGGTGTCCGCGCCGTGCCTCTCGACGAAGTCCCTGACCCGCTCGATGCGCTCCTCGGGGAACTCGCCGGGCCACATCCACTGCGAGAACGTGTTACGTCCCTCCCACAGACGTTCGTCGGCGATCTCGAGACCGGCTGCCCCCACCACGACCCGCAGCGCGGACGCTGGCCGCGAGATCGCGTGAGATGGATCACGGATGAGCTCGAGTTCGTTCATGACGAGAGCCTCTTCGAGGCGCTCGGATGCCACCTGGTCCACGACCAGCACGTACCCGTCGTCTTTCGCGACCCGGCCCATCTCCTTGATCACCGGCACGGGGTGGTGGATGTGGTGCAGCACCTGGGCAGTGGCGACGAGGTCGACCGATCGCGACGCTACCGGGAGACGGCTGCCCTCGCCCTGGACCGCCAGTACGCCGGGGTGATTCGTCTTCGCCGTCCTGAGCATCCCGTGGGTCAGATCGACGGCGATCAGCTGCCCCGCCACGTCCTCGAACAGCGCGAGGAAGTTCGCGGTGCCCGATCCGACCTCGAGGACGGAGTCACCGGGCCTCGCCCGCGAGAACGCGACGACATCCGAGTCATCGAAGCGTCCCTTGGTACGTTCCGCGAACTTGGTCGCAGTGCGCTCGAACTCGTCCTGGACGAGTTTGTGTTCAGACACGGACGACCGCTGGAACGGTCTCGGAGATGATCCCTCCCCCGAGGAGGACGTCCGGGTTGACGAACGAATAGAAGGCGGCCGACTGTCCGGGCGCGACCGCCTCGACCGGGGCATCGAAGACGACCTGATCGCCGGTCAGCGAGGCGGGATGGACGTCGCCGTGGGCCCGGTACTGCACGAACGTCCTCACGGGTCCGTTGGGGGCAGTGGTCGTGAAGCTCATCTCGGTCGTCCTGATCTCGGCGACCGCCAGGTCCTCCCTGTCGCCCACGGTGATCGTGTTGCTGGCCGGATCGATCGACGTCACGAACACGGGAACCCCGAGCGAGATGCCGAGTCCCTTGCGCTGTCCCACCGTGTAGTGGCCGAAGCCGCGGTGCTCCCCTATCTGGCTCCCGTCGGCGCCGACGATCGGGCCCGGGTGGGCAGCGTCCGAGATGTGCTCGTCGACGTAACGATCGAAGTCCCCGTCCCGCACGAAGCAGATCTCCTGCGAGTCGGGCTTGCGAGCGGTTCGGAGTCCGAGCGATTCCGCGATCTCCCGCGTCTCGGTCTTCTCGAGCGAGCCCACCGGGAAGCGAACATGCGCGAGGTCGTCCTGGGACAGCATCCACAACACGTACGACTGGTCCTTGTTCCCGTCCACCCCGCGCATCAGGATCTTGCCGCCGTTGCCATCCGCCACGCGCGCGTAGTGCCCGGTGGCGAGGACGTCGGCACCCAGGGCCTTTGCCCGCTCGAGCAACGTGCCGAACTTGATCCACTGGTTGCACCTGACGCACGGATTCGGCGTCCGTCCCGAGAGGTAATCGGTCCGGAAATCCTCGATCACCGTCGCTTCGAAGCGATCCGCGTAGTTGTGGACGTAGAACGGGATGCCGAGCACGTCGGCTACCCGCCGCGCATCGTCGGCTGCGGACAGGCTGCAGCAGCCGGACGCGTTGTTGATGTCGTCACCTTTCCAGAGCTTGAGCATGATCCCGGTGACGTCGTAGCCGTCCTCCTTGAGGAGTGCGGCCGCCACCGAAGAATCGACCCCTCCCGACATCGCTATTACGGCCTTCGGCTTCATCACGCCACCTTCCGGGCCCGCGCCACGATCGCGGGCAACGCGGTGAGGAGCGCATCGACATCCTCATCCGTCGATGCTCGGCCGAGCGTGAAGCGGAGGCTGCCCTGTGCCAGAGAGCGCGGGGTTCCGATCGCGAGCAGCACGTGCGAGGGATCGAGCGCCCCCGACTGACAAGCCGACCCCGACGAGCACGCGTTGTTGATGTCGTCACCTTTCCAGAGCTTGAGCATGATCCCGGTGACGTCGTAGCCGTCCTCCTTGAGGAGTGCGGCCGCCACCGAAGAATCGACCCC
>JAENWQ010000026.1 GCA_016649855.1 Actinomycetota bacterium
ACCCGTCCATCACGGGGACCCCCCACTCGGCCGCGAGCGCCGCCTGAGATCCACTCCCCGAGGTCGTGGCGCTCAGGTCCGGCACGCCGAAGCCGGAGAGCGACCCTCCGGGGGCCCGGTACACGCGACCGGTTGGACCGTGGGGACTGATCACGATGACGAGGTCGCAGGAGATCGATCTGATCGCTCCGAGCGCAGCCGCGATCGCTTGCCGCGCCGCGGGGATCCCGTCAGAGTTCGCTCCGATCGCGAGCAGTGGTGCATGCGGGACGATCGCACCACTCAGCACAAAGACCTCGCCGCTACGAGCAGGTGGAGCAGCCTGAGGACGCCGCGGCCATCAGGGGAAGCGACAACCGGGACCGGGGTGCGGCCGTTGCGGCCCCCTGGACGGTAACTTCGCCTTCGAGATAGTGCGGACGCGTGGCGGTGATCTTCACCGACCGGAAGGTGCCTTCGGCCGATCCGTCGTTCGGGAAGTGGACGAGCTTGTTAGTCCGCGTTCGCCCCGTGAGGCGTTCGGGATCCTTCCTCGAGCTACCTTCCACCAGGAGCTCCTCGGTCGCCCCGAGGTGCCGGGCGTTGCGCTCCACCCCGATCTCCTCCTGCAGTTCGAGGAGTCTGTCGTACCGCTCCTGTACGACCTCCTTGGGAAGGTGATCGGCCATGCCGGCTGCCGCCGTCATCGGCCGGGGCGAATACTGGAACGTGTATGCGCCGTCGAAGCGAACCTCTGCGACCACGGCCAGCGTCTGCTCGAAGTCGGCCTCGGTCTCGCCTGGGAATCCCACGATGATGTCGGTCGTGATCGCGACCTCCGGTATCGCGCGGCGCACCATGCGCACCTTCTCCAGGTAGCGCTCCTGTGTGTACGCGCGTTTCATACGCTTCAGCAGGCGGTCCGAACCGGACTGAACCGGCAGGTGGATGTGCTCGCACACGACCTCGCACTCGGCCATCGCCCTCACGCTATCGGCGCGGAAATCCTTGGGATGAGGGCTCGTGAACCGAACCCGCTTGAGGCCGGCAACGTCGTTGAGCGCATACAGAAGCTTCGAGAAC
Source organism: Actinomycetota bacterium (assembly GCA_016649855.1). Classification (GTDB taxonomy): domain Bacteria; phylum Actinomycetota; class CADDZG01; order CADDZG01; family WHSQ01; genus WHTI01. The sequence goes on from JAENWQ010000026.1 coordinate 1,063, forward strand.
ATCGGGGTGCCGTCCAGGTCTCTGCCGTAGGAGTTGACGTTCTGGCCGAGCAACGTCACCTCGACGACGCCATCTGATACCAGCGACTCGACCTCGTGGACGATGTCGCCCATGCGGCGAGACTCCTCGCGACCGCGCACCGCGGGCACGATGCAGAACGTGCACGAGTTGTTACAGCCGATCGAGATCGACACCCATGCGTGCCACGGAGAGTTCCGCTTCGTCGGCAGCGCCGAAGGGAACGTCTCCGTTTGCTCGAGGATCTCGAAAGAGGGCGCCTCGTCCGCTTCCCGCAGCAGCCGCGGGAGGCTGGAGAGGTTGTGGGTCCCGAGGACCACGTCAACATAAGGCGCCTTCTCCTGGATCAGGCTTCGATCTTTCTGCGCCAGGCAGCCGGCGACGACGATCTTCTTGCCGGGCTGCCGGTCCTTGATCGACTTCACATGGCCGAGGTTCCCGTACAACCGGGTATCGGCGTTCTCGCGGATGCAGCACGTGTTGAACAACACGACGGTCGCGTCCTCGGCGCCCGACGCCGGCATGTATCCCTCGGCCTCGAGCATGCCCGCGAGGCGCTCGGAGTCGTGCTCGTTCATCTGGCACCCGAAGGTGCGGATGAAGTAAGTGCGCTCCTCGGTCTTCACGCTCGCGACTCTATTAGGTCTATTTGGCGTAGGCCGAGGCCCTCAGTTCGCGGATGACCATGATCCTGATCTGACCCGGGTACTGGAGCTCTTCCTCGATCTTCTTGGCGATATCCCGCGCCACGACCTCGGCTTGCAGGTCGTCGATGTCTTCCGGCTTGACCATGACACGGACCTCCCGCCCGGCTTGCATGGCATAGACCTTCTCGACCCCGGGGAACTCGGAGGCGATCGCCTCGAGACGTTCCAGACGCTTCACGTAGGTCTCGAGCGTCTCGCGGCGTGCTCCCGGACGTGCGCCTGAGATCGCATCGGCGGTCTGGGTGATCACAGCCTCGATCGTCCGCTGTTCAACCTCGTTGTGGTGGGCTTCGATCGCGTGACAGACCTCGGGCTTCTCCTTCAGACGACGAGCGATCTCGGCGCCGATGATCGCGTGAGAGCCTTCAACCTCGTGCGTCACAGCCTTACCGATATCGTGCAAGAGCGCACAGCGCCTGGCGAGTTGAACGTCGGAACCCAGCTCGGCGGCGATGACCCCGGCGATGTGGGCCGCTTCGACGACGTGCTTGAGCACGTTCTGCCCGTACGAGGTTCGGTACTTGAGCCGGCCGAGGACCCTGACGAGCTCGGGGTGCATGTCGGAGATCCCGGTCTCGAGCACCGCCCATTCGCCACCCTCGCGGATCTGGACCTCGATGGCCTCGATCGACTTGGCATGGATGTCCTCGATCCGGGCCGGCTGGATGCGTCCGTCCAAGATCAGCTTCTCGAGCGTGAGGCGTGCCTGCTCTCTCCGGATCGGGTCGAAGCACGACAGCACCACGGCCTCAGGCGTGTCGTCGATGATCAGGTTGGTGCCGGTCGCGGCCTCGAACGCCCTGATGTTGCGGCCCTCACGACCGATGATGCGACCCTTCATGTCCTCGTTGGGGAGCGTCACGGTCTGGACCGTAGACTCGGTGGTCAGCTCCGAAGCGACCCGTTGCATCGCGATCGCGGTGATCTTGCGGGCACGCTTGTCGCCCTCTTCCCTGGCCTGGGCCTCGACGTCACGAACGAGAACCATCGCGTCACGCTTGGCCTCATCCTGGATCTGATCGATCAGGATCTGCTTGGCATCCTGGGCCGTCAGGCCGGCGACGCGCTCGAGTTCCGCTCGGGATCGCTGCTCGAGCTGATCGACCTCGGTGTTGCGGTGAACCAGCGCCTGCTCCCGATCCTCGATCGTCTGATCCTTGCGGTCGAGGGAGTTGGCCCTCGAATCCAGGCTCTCCTCGCGCTGGGCGAGCCTGTCCTCCTTCTTCTCGGTCTCTGATCTGCGCTCTTTGAGGTCGGATTCCGCCTCCAGGCGCAACTTGTAGGCCTCGTCCTTGGCCTCGATCAGCGCTAAGCGTTTGGCCTGTTCGGCAGCGCGTTGGGCTTCTTCCAGCAGAGACTTGGACCGTTGCTCGGCAGAGCCGACCGCCTTCTCGGCGGTCGATCTGCGAAGCACGTATCCGATGCCGGTTCCCGCGAGCAGGCCGAGGAGAAGACCGACGATGATCTCCATCCCTGAGCTCCTTTCTCGCTTCCCAGGCGAGCACGGCAAGGAGCCGGGCGTCACCCGGTACGGCCGAGCAGGCGAGCTCAGGCGGCGAGGATCAGCCGATTGAGGTTAGAGAAACTCCGTGGTTCAGGTGGTGTGGTTCCAGGCAACAGAACAAATCGGACCCCGAGGGGCAGTGGGCTGTTGCGGTGAGCTCGAACGGTCTCAAAGATCTCTCTCGCTTGTTCGTCCGTACGTCTGGGAAGACATGGTTTTTGTTCTTGAACCACATGGTAAGCCCTCCGAACCCTTAAAGCACCCACTCTCTGGGCTTGGAGCCTTCGACCCGAAGCTCGGGCCTCAGTCCCAGCCTTCTGGGGGCAGAACCGCGGTCACGGCGGCCCGGGCGGCGTCGTATTCGATGCCACGGCGGGCCAGCATCGCCAGGATCCGGGCGGCCTGCTGGTCGAGGGGGTGATGGCCAACCTTGCGGGCGAAGCCCTCCGCCAGCTCGACCGCCTGAGCCGCTTCATCGAAGTCGGTCTCGGCGAGGACGTCTTCGGCGACCTCCCGGGAGATCCCCTTCCCCTGGAGCTCGCCGATCAAGGCTCTCCTCCCGAGGCCACGACGCCTGACCCGGTCCTCGATCCACTGCCTGGAGAACTCGTGATCATCGACCAGCGACAGCTCCCGGAGACGCTCGAGCGTCCTCTCGACGACCTCGGTGCCGGTCCCCGCGCCGGAGAGCTTGGTTCGGATCTCCTGCTCGGAGCGGGGCCGCCGGGATAGGAACTTCCCGGCAAGCTCCATCGCCTCTTTGAAGGCGTCCGCATCCGAGTCGGCCACCAGCCTCAGCTGGGGCCCGGACGAGGTCTTCGAGACGGGCATCCGACTACGCCGACTTGGCCCTGCGGGTGCTTCCTTCGGCGGAGTCCTCCGCTACCTCTGGAGCCTCGAGGTCGGCCGCGGCGGAGACGTCGATCACCTCGTCGTCCGAGCCGAGGAGACCCAACTTGTCCTTGATCTTGAGCTCGATCTCGGCGGCGATGTCGGCGTTCTCGGCGAGGAACGTCTTGGCGTTCTCACGGCCCTGACCGAGTTGATCATCGCCGTAGATAAACCAGGCCCCCGACTTCCGGACGACGCCCTCGTCGATGGCGACATCGAGGAGGCTTCCCTCTTTGGAGATCCCGGTCCCGTACTGGATGTCGAACTCAGCCTTGCGGAACGGAACGGCCACCTTGTTCTTGACGACCTTGACCCGCACCCGGGACCCCACGATCTCGGCCCCGTCCTTGAGCGAGTCGATCCGGCGCACGTCGAGACGCACCGACGAATAGAACTTGAGGGCGCGCCCCCCGGGGGTCACCTCGGGCGAGTTGTGCACCATGACCCCGTCGACGAAGTAGTTGTGGTTGCCCTCGATCTCGATGTCGAACTTCTCCATGCTTCTCGCAGGAGGCTTCTCGTGGATGTCTGTGATCGGGTACGGGATCAGCTCGTAACGCATGTCGTCGAGCTGCGGCTGCACCGTGAAGCGTCCTCGGAACTGTGGCAGGAGCTTGTACTCCATCGAAGGGTGGATGTACGGAGCGACGATCGCCTGGAACTCCTCGGCGGCCAGCTTCGAGAACACGATGATCGCCTTGCCGCGGATGCTGGTCAGGCGAACATCTAGATCGAAGGTGTCCCTCAGGTGTGCGACCAACCGCCGCCTGGTGGCTTCGTCCATCGCCTGGACGCAGATCTGGATCCGGGCCGAGGTCCCCGCCTCGTTACGAATGTCGAGATGGCCGTCGTCCATGAACCAGATCGCCAGAGACAGCGGCGTCAATTGCTTGAGGTACTCCCAGGAGAATGACTTCTTCCCATCTGCGCCGTAGACCTCTCGACGCAGCGAGGCGAGCTCCACTAACGGGGTGAAATCCGCGTACACATCCCCTCTCTCGTTCACCGTTCGCGACATCGGAATGTTGCCGAGCAGAGACGCCTTCCAATCGAGGTAATCGACCTGCTTCGCACCATGGCCCATCCGGAACCTGATACCGGCCTGGATCGCGTCCGAACGACGAGTCTTCGACATCGCAGCATCGCCCATCAGACCACCCCGGATGACCTCGAGCTGGAAATCGCTCAAGCGCTCTTCGACGGCCTGCATGACCAGATCACCGACCTTGAGCTTCCCAGCTTCGACCCAGCCTTCCGGCGTGCGGATCCTGTGATACTCGGTGGCCGCGAACTGCGCCTTTCCGTTGCCTCCCGGCCGCATCGCCGTGAACTGAAGGAACTTGTCGGCCTTTCCGTTCTTGAACCAGCCGGTGATCTTTCGGGGCTCGATCCGGCCGGTATCGAAATCGTACGAGAGAACTTCAACCGGCATCTTGGAATTGACGATCTTGCCGATCCTCTCCTGACTTCCATCCGCAAGGGTCACGCGGGTGGAATAGGAGAAGCATCCGTACATGACACCGATCTTTTCGCGAAGTTGATTGATGAAGATGAGGATCGTGTTGGTCCGGTTGACGTTGCCGGCGAGCTTGCGGAGCGCCTGGGACATCAAGCGGGCCTGGAGGCCGACGTGCGAGTCCCCCATCTCGCCTTCGATCTCGGCCCGGGGTACCAGCGCCGCGACCGAGTCGATCACGATCACGCTCATGGCCCCGGAGCGAACCAGGGTGTCGGCGATCTCGAGGGCCTGCTCGCCGGTGTCCGGCTGCGAAACCAGGAGGTTGTCGGTATCGATGCCCAAGGCCTTGGCGTAGGACGGATCGAGGGCGTGCTCGGCATCGATGAATGCCACCAGGCCCCCGGCCTTCTGCGCCTCGGCCACCACGTGAAGCGACAGGCTAGTTTTGCCGCTGCCTTCCGGACCGAATATCTCGACGATGCGGCCGGTGGGCAGTCCGCCCACGCCGAGCGCCAGGTCGAGGGCGAGCGAACCGGTCGAGACGACCTCGATATCGCTCGAGATGCCGCCGTCTCCGAGACGCATGATCGCGCCCTTGCCGTGCGCCTTCTCGATCTGAGCGAGGGCGTTCTCGATCGCCTGATCGCGTCCCTTCTCGTCGCCCTTGGCGTTGGACACTGCGTCCCGGGTCTGCTTGATCGCCACTTGAGTTCCTCCCGTTGCTCGTCCCTGCTCCATCGGTCGGCTTCGAACCTAATGAGGGGGTGTGACACGAAACCGGTGTGACGACCCCCGGCCCCTTAAGCAGCCCCCCTAAGAGGCCCATCGACTACTCTACCGAACATACGTTCGATAGCAAGCATCTACCGGCCAAGTGACCCGCCTGTAACTACCAGGCTGTGATTTTACGCCCCCGGCGACCCAGAATGGAAGTGTCCTCTCGCGGATCGGGGATCGGTGGCCGTCGTATGGTTCGGGAGCGATGCGTCTGCCCGATGACCCTCACCTTCGACTGAACCCACTGACCGGGCGATCCGTTCTCGTTTCCCAGGGGCGAACGACCCGTCCGTGGTTGGGACGGCAGGAGCCGCCCCCACCGATCCGGCCGAGCTACGACCCGCAGTGCTACCTCTGTCCGGGCGGCGAGCGGGCGAGCGGCGAGCGCAACCCGAGGTACGAGGGCACGTTCGTGTTCACGAACGACTTCGCGGCGGTGCGTCCGGACACCGTGCCGGGGTCCACGGCACCGCATCCGCTCCTGCGGGCAACTGGGGCGCCCGGAACGTGCCGCGTTCTCTGCTTCTCTCCTCGACACGACCTCGACCTGGCCCAGATGCCGGTATCGGAGATCCGCCGGGTCGTGGACCTGTGGGGCGAGCAGATCGACGAGCTGAGCCGCCGGTACCGATATGTGCAGGTGTTCGAGAACCGGGGCGAGGAGATGGGAGCCTCGAACCCGCACCCCCACGGGCAGCTCTGGGCGACCGCGCACCTGCCCGACGAGGCCGCGCTCGAGGACGGCCGGCAGCGGGCCTGGCTCGAGTCCTCCAGGACGCCGCTGCTCCTCGAGTACGCCGACGTCGAGCTCCGGGACGGATCCCGGATCGTCGTGGAGAACCCCTACTGGCTCGCCGTGGTGCCGTTCTGGGCGGTCTGGCCCTTCGAGACGCTCGTGATGCCGCGCGGCCACGCTCGGCGGTTCACGGATCTAGGGGATGCGGAGCGAGGTTCGCTCGCCGATCTCCTCCGCCGGCTGCTGGCGAAGTACGACAACCTGTTCCGGCGGCCGTTTCCCTACTCGATGGGCTGGCACGGCGCGCCAGGGCATGTTGGAGACGACGAGCACTGGCAGCTCCACGCTCACATCTACCCGCCGCTGCTGCGCTCGGCCACGAACCGCAAGTTCATGGTCGGCTACGAGATGCTCGCCGAGGCGCAGCGGGACCTGAGCGCGGAGGAAGCGGCCGAGCGCCTGCGAGCCCAGTCCGACGTGCACTTCCTCGCCGACGCGCCCACCGCTGACGGGGCCTGAAACATGGATGCCGCCGGCCGCGCTCTTCGGCTGTTCCGCGAGGAGTTCGGGGGCGAACCCGAGACGCTGGTGCGCGCGCCCGGCCGGGTCAACCTGATCGGGGAGCACACCGACTACAACGAGGGGTTCGTCTTGCCCGCCGCCATCGACCGCGACCTGTGCATCGCCGTCCGCCCTCGTCCCGATCCGCTCGTGGACGTCCGGTCCGAGGGACGCGAGCGACGCGCGATCGCGCTCGACCGCTTCGAGCACCGGGTCGGTGACTGGAGCGACTACGTCCAGGGCGTCACTTGGGCGCTCTCGGAGGTGGGCTACCGGCTGGTCGGCTGGGACGGGGCGATCGCGAGCGACGTCCCCGTCGGGGCCGGCCTCTCCTCGTCCGCCGCGATCGAGCTCGCGACGGCGAAGGCGTGCGAGACGACGGCGGGGTTCCGGTGGGACCCGACCGAGATCGCCACCCTCTGCCGGCGGGCGGAGAACCGATGGGTCGGTGTGGCGTCCGGACTCATGGATCAGATCGCGTGCGCTCGGGGACGGCGCGATCATGCGATCCTGCTGGACTGCCGGTCGCTGGACCTCGAGCTGGTCCCCGTCCCGGGCGGAGCGAGCATCGTCATCCTTGACACCGGCACTCGGCGGGAGCTGAAGAGCTCGGCCTACAACGACCGGCGCCGGGAGTGCGAGGCGGCCGCCCGCGAGCTCGGCGTAGGCTCCCTGCGCGATGTCCCGGCCGCTTCGCTCCCCATCTCGACCGCGTCCCTGTCCCCTCCCCTGCGGCGGGCGCGCCACGTGGTGACCGAGAACGCCAGGACGCTTGCAGCCGCGGAGGCGATGCGCGCCGGCGACGCCCGGTCGATGGGTCGGCTCATGAACGAGAGCCACGCGAGCCTGCGCGACGACTTCGAAGTGTCGAGCGAGGCTCTGGACGCGATCGTCGAGGCCGCCCAGGCCGCCGATGGATGCTTCGGCGCCCGGCTCACCGGCGCGGGATTCGCCGGATGCGCGGTAGCGCTAGTGGACGAGTTCGCCGCGGCCAGCTTCGAGCGAGCAGTCTCGACCACCTACGCGCGGGCCACGGGACGCACGTGCACGGCCTACGTGTGCCGGGCGAGCGACGGCGTCTCGGCCCAATCGCGCTAAGAACCGGCCGGCTGCCCGTAGTAGGCGTTGGGGCCGTGCTTGCGGCCGAAGTGGCGTGCCAGGAGCGCGTCGCCGATCGGCCCGGCTTCCGGTGCGATCGCAAGGGTTCGCAGGGCCATGGCGGCCACCGCCTCCAGCGCAACCGCGTTCGTCACCGCCTCCGCCGCGTCGGCTCCCCAGGCGAAAGGTCCGTGGGAAGCGACCAGCGCCGCCGGCATGTGTAGCGCGTCGATACCCAGATCCTCCAGGGTCTCGACGATCACCTCGCCGGTCTCTCGTTCGTAGTCGCCGGCGATCTCGCCGCCGGTAAGCGGTCGAGTGACGGGGACGGGTCCCGCGAAGTGGTCGGCGTGCGTCGTTCCGAGGCAGGGTATCGCCTGCCCCGCCTGGGCCCAGGCCGAGGCGAACGGCGAGTGCGTATGGACGACCCCGCCGATCGAGCCGAAACGGCGGTACAGGACCAGGTGCGTGGGGGTGTCCGACGACGGGCGCATCGAGCCCTCCACGACGCTCCCGTCGTCCAGCGAGACCACCACCGCGTCCTCGGGCTGCAGGCGATCGCACGCCACGCCGCTGGGCTTGATCACCAGCACGCCTCGCTCCCGATCGACGCCGCTCGCGTTACCGAAGGAGAGCGTAACCAGCCCGGCAGCCGCCAGACCGCGGTTGGCCTCGGCGACCTGTTCACGCAGCTCGACGAGCGACATCGCATACCTCCCGGGACCTCGCGCAGCCGAACGCATCCGCCTCTAGCTCGGAGGCGGCCGCGAAGCTCTCTTGACCGCGAGAATACGTTTGCATACAATCAAATGCAAGCCAGCGTCTCGCATGAGCTTGGCTATCGGCTCGGCGAGGGAGCATTTGCTTCGGTACTGGGAGATTCGCGAGTTGAAGGGAGCTTCAAGATGCGAGTAAGAGTTCGCCCGTGGCGGTTCGTTGCCGTTCTGGCGGTCCTCGCGCTGGCGCTCAGCGCCTGCACAGGCGACGATGAGGGTGACGGAGATCAGCCCCAGGCGCAGGGGAACGGCGCAGGACAGTTCTGCAGTGGGATGGACATCATCTTCTTCCCCGGTGGCACGCAGGGCGGCGGCTTCGAGACCGTCGTCTACAACGGCGCGAAGGCGGCCGAGGCGGCCTTCGGCCCGAAAGTCACGTACACGTGGTCGGACTGGGATCCCCAGAAGATGATCACCCAGTTCCAGGAGGCCGTGGCCACCAAGCCCGATGGCATCGCCGTCATGGGCCACCCGGGGGACGACGCCTTCGATTCGCTGATCGATGACGCGAGGAGCCAGGACATCCTCGTGACCGTCATGAACACCGAGCTCAAGCTGGCGGAGGCGAAGTACGCGGCCGAAGGCACCGGATACGTGGGCGCCGTGCTCCACGACGCCGGCGCCGATCTTGCGAATGAGGCGATCGCGCGAGGTGACCTCCAGTCCGGGGACCGGGCCTTCGTGTGGGGTCTCGTGTCCCAGCCGGGCCGCGGTGAGCGCACCCAGGGGATCCTCGACGCGCTCGAGGAGGCCGGCCTGACAGTCGACTACCTTGAGATCGATGACGCCACGAACGCCGACCCGGCGGCCGGCGTCTCGTCCTTCACCGGTTACGTGTCGGCGAACCCTGATGTCAAGGCCATCTTCATCGACCACGGGAACCTGACCTCGACGATCCCGACCTACATGGAGGCCGCGAACCTCGGAGCAGACGACGTGTACGCGGCCGGGTTCGACGTGTCGCCCTCTACGGTGCAGGGCGTGCAGGACGGGTTCATCGACCTTGTGATCGACCAGCAGCAGTTCCTCCAGGGCTTCTTCGGGGTCCAGCAGCTGTGCCTGACCAACAAGTTCGGGTTCAGCGGCCTGTTCATCAACACAGGCGGGGGCTTCGTGGATTCGTCGAACATCGACGTGATCGCGCCCCTCGTGGAGGAGCAGATCCGGTGACGACCGGCGGGAACGTCGTTCCCCCCCGGCTCGGGTAAACCGGCCGTGGGGGAACGTGGAGATGGACGGGCTCCCATCGAGCTCCGTCATATCCACAAGTCGTTCGGCGGGGTACGCGTCCTCGAGGACGTGAGCCTTCGGCTGTCCTCGGGCGAGGTTCTGGGCCTCCTCGGCGACAACGGTGCCGGCAAGTCGACACTGATCAAGATAATCACCGGGGTGCACCGGCCGGACGGTGGGACGATCCTGTTCGACGGGAAGGAGGTCCGCGGACTCAACGTGGACAAGGCCCGGGCCCTCGGCGTAGAGGCCGTCTACCAGGAGCGCGCGCTCGCAGAGCAGCTCTCGCTGTGGCGCAACATCTTCATGGGGCGCCCGATCACTCGGCCGCTCGGGTTTCTCGACGTTCGGGAGATGCGGCGTATCACTTCGGAACTCATGGGCGAGTCGATGGGCTTCACCTCGGCCGCCCTCACGCCCGAGACCCGCGTTACCGGCCTGTCCGGGGGCGAGCGTCAGGGCCTCGCGATCGTTCGGGCGCTCCACTTCGAGGCCGACATCATCATCCTCGACGAGCCGACCATGGGACTCTCGCTGAAGGAGACCGACAAGCTGGTGCACTTCGTCAAGGGGATCCGGACGGCAGGCAAGTCGTCGATCTTCATCGATCACAACATCTTCCACGTGTACTCGGTTGCGGACCGCATCGTCGTGCTCGACCGGGGACGGATCGCCGGCGACTTTCCGACCACCCGCTACTCGCTCGAGGAGCTCACCGAGATCATGCGAGAGGTGGCCGCGACGGGGAGCTTCAAGCCGGAACGGCACCGGGCGACCGAAGCCGCGAGTGAGGCCGATGGGGCGGAGGGTGCATCGTGAGCTCAACCATGGAAGACGTCGAACCGGCCGTTGCGCCCAGGCGGCGCCGGACCCTCCGGTCCTTCGGCACAACGTGGGCTTCCCAGATCGGCATCACGGTCGCGTTCGTCCTGCTCTGGCTCGTCTTCATCGTCAAGGCTCCGAACACCTTCCTGGACACACGCATCTACGTGTCGTTCGCGCAGACGACGCCGTACTTCGCGCTCATCGCCCTCACGCTCACGATGGTTATCGTAAGCGGGGACATCGACCTTTCCTTCCCGTCGATCATGGCCCTCGGCATGGTCGGGTTCATCGCCGTCGAGCGGACCACCGGCAACGTCGAGCTCGCCGTCCTCGCCGCCATCGGGGTCGGGGCCCTGGCCGGCCTGCTGAACGGATTCTTCGTCACCGTCATGGGGATCCCGGCCTTGGTCGTCACGATCGGGACCCAGTTCTTGTTCCACGGGTTGACGCTCGTCTTGGTCAACGGCCGGAGCTTCGCGCTGGTCGAAGCACGGGACTCGACGGCGTACGGGCTCCTGGTCGGACGGTTCGTCGGCATCCCGATGCAGTTCGTCTGGCTCGTACTCGCCGCGATCGGGACCTGGTTGCTTCTGTACCGGCATCGGGTCGGGCTGAACGCCCACGTGATCGGGGACAACCCTCAGGCGGCGCAGCTCATGGGTATCCCGATCCGGCGCACCCGTACCCTTCTGTTCGTGCTCACGGGCATGGCCGCGGCCTTCGCCGGGGTGATGAACAGCCTCCAGGTCTCCAACTTCTACCCGGCGGTGGGCTCCGGTTACCTGCTGCCCGCCCTGGCGAGCGTCTTCGTCGGAGGCACGTCCGTTTTCGGAGGACGCGGGACCGTTTGGGGGACGTTCATCGGGGCGTTCATGATCGGTGCGATCAGGGCGGGCATCGTGGCGATGCGGATCGCCGACTTCTACGTGGACCTGATCTACGGGGCCATCGTCCTCATTGCGATCTCGATCCACGCCGTTCTCCAGCGCCGCTTCGAGCGGTGAGAGCGATGCCCGGAGCAGCGTGCCACAGCGACTCGGAGGTGGAACGACGATGGATGTAGACAAGCCCGAAGTCTGGTTTCTGACCGGTAGTCAAAGCCTCTATGGGGAGGACGCGCTGCGGAAGGTCGAGGAGCAGTCGTCCTCGATCGTCCGGGGGCTCTCGGAGTCTGCCGCGATCCCCGTGAGCGTGACGCCCAAGCCCGTGTTGACAACGCCGGATGCGATCCGGCAGGCGTGCCTCGATGCTAACGCGGACGCACGCTGCGTCGGAGTCGTTACGTGGATGCACACGTTCTCGCCGGCCAAGATGTGGATCGCCGGCCTGACGGCTCTGCAAAAGCCGCTCCTCCATCTGCACACTCAGCACAACCTCGCGTTGCCGTGGGCCGAGATCGATATGGATTTCATGAACCTGAACCAGTCGGCGCACGGCGACCGTGAGTTCGGCTACCTCGCGACGCGCCTGCGGCACCGACGGAAGATCGTCGTCGGGCACTGGGGCGACCCGGAGGTGCAGCGTCGCATCGGCACCTGGACCCGCGCGGCGTGCGGTTGGCGGGAGGCGCAGGGCCTGCGGATAGCGCGCTTGGGGGACAACATGCGCGAGGTGGCCGTCACCGAGGGCGACAAGGTGGAGGCCCAGATCCGCCTCGGCGTCTCGGTGAACGGGTACGGCGTGGGCGACCTCACGGGTCGTGCCTCGCAGGTCGAGGACGTCGATATCGATCTCCTCGTCAAGACCTACGAGGACGAGTACGACGTCGTCCCGGAGCTTCGGAAGGGCGGGGCGCGGCACGACTCGCTCCGCGAGGCGGCGCGGATCGAGGTGGCGCTGCGCGGCTTCCTGAAGGATCTGGGGGCGAAGGCGTTCACGGACACGTTCGAAGACCTGGGCAAGCTGCGACAACTACCCGGTATCGCCGTACAGCGCCTCATGGCCGAGGGCTACGGCTTCGGGGCCGAAGGCGACTGGATGGCGGCTGCGCTCGTCCGGATCATGAAGGTGATGGCCGCCGGTCTGGAGGGCGGGACCTCCTTCATGGAGGACTACACGTACAACTTCGCCGCCGAGGTCCCGCAGGTTCTGGGTGCCCACATGCTCGAGATCTGCCCTTCGATCGCGGCGGGTCGCCCGAGCTGCGAGATCCATCCGCTTGCCATCGGGGCACGGGAGGATCCGGTCCGGCTCGTGTTCACCGCCCCGCCGGGGCCGGGTTTCGTCGTTGCTCTCCTGGATCTCGGCACGAGGCTACGGCTCGTCGCCAACGAGGTGGACGTGATCGAGCCGGAGGAGGACCTGCCGAAGCTCCCGGTGGCCCGGGCCGTCTGGCAGCCGCGACCGAACCTCGCCGCCGCCGCGGAGGCGTGGCTCATGGCGGGAGGATCGCACCACACGTGCTTCTCGCAGGCGCTCGGCCTCGAGGTGCTCGACGACTTCGCGGAGATCGCGGGCATCGAGCTGGCCGCCATCGGGAACGACACGCTTCCCCACCGTTTCCGGGACGAGCTCCGCTGGAACCAGGTCTACTACCACCTCGCCGGGGCGCTGTGAGTCGAGGTACGGACGAGTCTCGGTTCGACGAGCTGGCGTCCAAGCTCGCGACGATGCGCTCAGTGCTCGAGTCCGACGGTCTTGACGCGCTGAGGCTTCGGGGTCACGACTGGTTCACCTGGGCGACGGGCGGCACGTCGAACTCCTTGATGTCGACGTCGGAACTCGGTGTGGCCGAGCTCCTCGTTACCGCGACGGGGGTCTTCGTCCTCGCCGACGCGATCGACGCCGGCCGGCTGGAGCAGGAAGAGGTCCCGGACTGGATCGAGGTGATCGAGCTGCCCTGGACGGAGCCGAATCGTCGCGACGAGTTCATCGCCGGCCAGATCGGCGACGGCAGGGTGGCAAGCGACGCGCCGGTGAACGGCGAGCGCCTGCTCCCCGGATCGCTCTCCGTTGCCCGGCAACGTCTGGGGCCCGCGGAGATCGAACGCTACCGGCTCCTTGGGCGTGAGGCCGCCGCGGCCATGACCGAGACGCTCGGGTCAGCGAGACCGGAGGCGGCGGAGAGGGAGATCGCCGCGGTCGGCGCCGACGCGCTGCTGCGGCGGGGCATCCACCCCGCGCTCGTCCTCGTGGGCGGCTCTCGACGGCACCCACTCTTCCGGCACCCCACGCCGACCGCCGAGCCGCTCGGCGATCGGGCAATGGTCGTCTTCTGTGGGCGACGTCACGGCCTGTACGCGAACCTGACGCGGTTCGTGTGCTTCCGGCGGCCCACGCCGGAGGAGCGCCGGCGCATGGCGGTGGTCGCGCAGGTCGAGGCGGTGGCTTGGGACGCGTCGCGACCCGGCGCGACGCTCGGCGACGTCTACGCCGCGATCGTGGACTCCTACCGCGGGCTCGGGTTCCCGGGCGCCGAGCTCGAGCATCACCAGGGCGGCGTGACCGGATACCGCAGCCGGGAGGTCCTCGCCACCCCGGGAAGCCCGTGGTCGATCCAGCTCGGATCCGCGGTCGCCTGGAATCCGAGCCTGGCGGGGGCCAAGATCGAGGACACGGCGGTGGTCGCGAGAGACGGCCTGGAGACGCTCACCTTCGACCCGGCGTGGCCCACCGTCGCGGTCGAGGAGCGCGAGCGACCCGACGTCCTCGTCCTCGACTGAGCGGCCGCGCTACACGTCCGAACGCGGCCGGGCCCGGATCGACTTCAGCTTCTTCATCACGTCGTTCGCCCCGCGGCCGAAGTAGTCGTGCAGGGTGCGGTACTCCCCATACAGCTCGTCATAGATAGCGCGGTGCGCGGGGTTCGGCACGTAGCGCTCGTCCCGAAGTCGGGCCATCCGCGACGCCGCCTCGACGATGGTGTCGTAGCCACCCTCGGCGGCGCCGGCGGCCACGGCCCCGAACATCGCCGAGCCGAGGGCGGGGGTCTGGCTCGACGCCGTGACCTTGAATTCGCAACCGGTCACGTCGGCGTAGATCTGCATGAGGAGCTTGTTGCGCTCCGGCAGCCCGCCGCAGGCCACGATCTCGTTGACCGCAACGCCGTTCGACTCGAAGGCATCGACGATGGCGCGGGTTCCGAACGCGGTTGCCTCGATCAGCGCCCGGTAGATCTCGGGAGCCCTCGTGGCCAGCGTGGCGCCCAAGAGGAGCCCGGTGAGGTCGACGTCCACGAGCACGGAGCGATTGCCGTTCCACCAGTCGAGCGCGAGGAGGCCGGACTCGCCGGGCCGGAGCGCCGCCGCCTCGCGTTCGAGGATCGTGTGAACGCCGACCCCCTCGGAGGCCGCGGCCGCGTGGTACTCGGGCGGGACGGCGTTGTCGGTGAACCAGGCGAAGATGTCGCCGACCCCGGACTGGCCCGCCTCGAACCCGAAGAGCCCGGGGATGATCCCGTCTTCCACCACCCCGCACATCCCCTCGACGGTCGCGGTCCGGTCGCCGAGGACCATGTGGCAGGTGCTGGTGCCCATGATCGCCACCATCGTCCCCGGCTCCGTGACGGTAGCGGCCGGCACCGAGACGTGGGCGTCGACGTTGGCCACCGCGACGGCGGTCCCCGGCCGCAGCCCGGTCCACTCGGCGGCGCGCTCCGACAGCCGACCGGCGCGTTCGCCGATGGAGCTGATCCGGCGAGACATCTTCTCGTCGACCACCCGCTCGAACCGCGGATCGAGAGCCGCGAAGTAGGCGCCGGGCGGGAACCCGTCCCGCTTCGACCACATCGCCTTGTAGCCGGCCGTGCAGCTGTTCCGGGTCTCGACGTCCGTTAGCTGCCAGACGACCCAATCGGCGGCCTCGATCAGCCGACCCGCCTTAGCGTAGAGGTCCGGATCCTCGTCCAGGATCTGGAGCGCCTTGGAATAGAACCACTCCGAGGAGATCTTGCCGCCGTAGCGCGGAAGCCACGCCTCGCCCCGTTGCCCCGCAACAGCGTTGATACGGTCGGCCTCGGGCTGTGCCGCGTGGTGCTTCCAGAGCTTCACCCAGGCGTGCGGCCGACGCCGGTACTCGTCGAGCGTGCAGAGGGGGGTGCCCTCGGCCGTGGTGGGGAGCATCGTGCATGCGGTGAAGTCGATGCCGATGCCGATCACGTCCGAGGGGTCCACGCCGGACTGCGCGAGCACCGACGGCACCGCTATCTGGAACGTTCGCAGGTAGTCCTCCGGGTCCTGCAGGGCCCAGTCGGGCCCGAGATGAACGTCGTCGTCGGGGGCCGGCAGGCGCTCGTCGATGACGCCGTTCTCGTATGCGTAGACGGCCATCGCGAGCTCGTTCCCCGTCGCCACGTCGACGAGGACGGCCCGCCCGGACTCGGTGCCGAAGTCGATCCCGACCGTGCAAGTGCTCGCCATGAGGTTTCCGCCTCCTGTCGTTCTCAGTCGATCCGGATCGGCCCCGTGGACGCCCGCACGACGAGGGACGCCTGCAGCACCGGAGGAGGCCTGCCGGCGTCGAGCTCCGGACCGCCCAGCACCATCTCCACGGCCTGCTCGACCATCTCACGCACCGGCATCCTTACCGTCGTCAGTGACGGGATGCTGTACGCCGCCACCGCGATGTCGTCGAAGCCCGTGATCGAGAGCCGATCGGGCACCCACACCCCGCGCTCGTGGGCCGCATG
>JAENWQ010000063.1 GCA_016649855.1 Actinomycetota bacterium
CTGAAGAACACCGTAGGCATCGTGACCGGGGCGTCGCGCGGGATCGGTGTGGTGCTCGCCGAGCATCTCGCCCGCAAGGGTGTCGATCTGGCGCTCGCCGCTCGTTCCGAAGCCGACCTCGAGAAGACCGCCGAGAAGGTCCGGGTCTTCGGGATCCGGGCGATCACCGTGCCTACGGACGTGACGGACAACGCTGGGCTCCGGAACCTGGTCGACCGGGCCACTTCCGAGCTCGGTCCCATCGATCTGCTCGTGAACAACGCAGGGATCGAGCACTACGCGCGGTTCGATGCCTTAGACCCCGAGATCATCGAGGCGGTCCTCAGGACGAATGTCACCGCGGTCGAGTTGCTCACTCGTTTCGTGCTTCCGGGGATGGTCGAACGCCGCAGGGGGCACATCGTCAACATCTCCTCGGCCGCAGGGAAGACCGCGGTTCCCTACAACACGGTCTATTCCTCCTCCAAGCACGCGCTGGTCGGATTCTCCTGGTCCCTGCGCGAGGAGATGAAGCCGCTCGGCATCGGGGTCTCGGTGGTGTGTCCGGGGTTCGTGAGCGATACCGGCATGGCGCACTCCTGGATGAACGGGAGGAAGGCTCCCAAGGTTGCCAGCATGGTCTCTCCTCAGAAGGTGGCCGAGGAGACGATCCGCGCCATCGAGAAGGACAGAGCCGAAGTCATCGTGTCCGGGGGGCTGGGAAAGATCGTGGACGTCTTCCACGCGATCTCGCCGGCACTGACCACGTCGATCGCTCGCCGAAGTGGCCTCTACGCGTTCCTTAAGAAGGAGGCCGAGAAGGGCGACCGGTAAGCACTAGCGCACAAGCTCGATGATGGTTAAGTTTGCGCTGGTATTGCGGTCGGTAGTGGTACCCCTGGGTATGATGGCGCCCGCAGATAACTTCTAGTTTGTCAGGAGGAAGATCGGGATGACGTACGTCATTGCCGAGCCGTGCATCGGCGTCAAGGACCGAGCGTGCGTGGACGAGTGTCCCGTCGACTGCATCTACGAAGGCGAAGACCAGCTCTTCATCCATCCGGAGGAGTGCGTCGACTGCGATGCCTGCCTGCCGGCCTGTCCGGTCGATGCCATCTTCCCCGCGGACAACGTCCCGTCCGAGTGGCAGAGCTACACCGTCCTGAACGCCCAGTGGTTCGAGCAGAACCCCGAGGCATCGGGCGGCGCCATGGAGAGCCCGTTCGCCCCCGCGGAGGAGCGCGGCGAATAGAGCTTCCGGTGGCTGAGCGGATCGATCCGGCCGCTCTCCACTCTGAGGCCGGGTGGCAAACCCGCCTGGGGACCCGGATCTCGGTGAGGTACCGCACCGGAGACGCCGCGCATCCGTTCGGCTCGTCGGCGGGACTCCTGCAGTCCGTCGGACCGGGACCAGACGCAACACCCTGCCTCGTCATCCTGACCCGGCGCGGCGAAGAGAGGATCGTTTCACTCGAGGCGATCGAGGTTGCCAAGGTCCTTCCCCCTTAGAAATACGCCGGGGAAGGCACTATGATTGTACGAAACACCACCAATTTGTCTTGAGGAGGCAGTCTTAATGTCGGCCCAGATCGCTCCCCCCGGCACGGGACAAGAGCGTAAGGAACTCGACCGGGTCGTGATCAGGTTCGCCGGGGACTCCGGCGACGGGATGCAGATGACCGGGGACCGTTTCACCTCGGTGAGCGCGTTCCTCGGCAACGATCTCTCGACCCTTCCGGACTTCCCCGCCGAGATCCGCGCTCCCGCCGGTACGCTCGCAGGGGTCTCGGCCTTCCAGATCCACTTCTCCGATCACGACATCCTGACTCCCGGGGACCAGCCGGGGGTTCTCGTTGCGATGAACCCGGCGGCCCTCAAGGCGAACCTGAAGGATCTCCTGCCCGGCGGCCTCTTGATCGTCAACGAAGACGCCTTCGACAAGCGCAACCTCGAGAAGGTCGGTTACACGACCAACCCGCTCGATGGCGGATCGCTCGAGGGCTTCCAGGTGACGCGCATCCACATGACCAAGATGACGATCGCTGCGGTCAAGGATTCGACCCTGAACAAGAAAGAGGCCGAGCGCTCGAAGAACATGCTGGCGCTCGGGGTCATCTGCTGGATGTATGGCCGCCCGCTCGAACCAACGATCGCGTGGCTCGAGAAGAAGTTCTCGAAGAAGCCTGAGATCGCCAACGCCACCATCGCAGCGCTGAAGGCCGGCCATGCCTTCGGTGAGACCGCGGAGCTGGCGGCTTACTCGGTCAAGCCCGCGACGCTCGCGCCCGGGACCTACCGGCGCATCACCGGCAACCAGGCGATCGCGTTCGGGCTGATCGCGGCCAGCGTGCAGTCCAAGGTGCCGCTGCTCCTCGGCTCGTACCCGATCACCCCTGCATCCGACATCCTCCACGAGCTGTCCCGGTACAAGAACTTCGGGGTCAGGACGATCCAGGCCGAAGACGAGATCGCGGCGATCTCGATGGCGATCGGCGCCTCGTTCTCGGGCCACCTCGGCGTGACGACGACATCGGGGCCGGGTCTGGACCTCAAGAGCGAAGCTCTCGGCCTCGCCGTGTCGCTCGAGCTGCCGCTTCTGGTGATCGACATCCAGCGCGGGGGGCCGTCGACGGGACTGCCGACCAAGACCGAACAATCGGACCTCCTGCACGCGATGTACGGACGGCATGGCGAGTCGCCGCTGCCGATCGTCGCGTCCTACTCGCCGCCGTCCTGCTTCTGGGCCGCGATCGAGGGAGCCCGCCTCGCGCTCAAGTACATGACCCCGGTGATCATCCTGTCGGACGGCTACCTCGCGAACGGCGCCGAACCGTGGCGCATCCCGGCGGTCGAGAAGCTGCCCGAGATCCCGGTTAGGTTCGCGTCCCAGCCCAACGTGGGCGAGGACTTCTGGCCGTACCTGAGAGACGAGACCACGCTCGCCCGTCCGTGGGCGATCCCCGGAACGCCGGGTCTCGAGCACCGCATCGGTGGGCTCGAGAAGGCCGATGGGAGCGGCAATATCTCCTACGACCCCGACAACCACAACCTGATGACGCTTCTCCGTCAGGCCAAGATCAAGGCGATCGAGGAAGACATCGATCCGCTCGAGTGGGACGGCGATGACGACGCCAGGGTGCTGGTGCTCGGATGGGGATCGACCTACGGGGCGATCGGGGCTGCGTGTAGGCGTCTGCGGCTCAGGGGCCTCAAGGTCGCCCGCGCGCACCTCAAGCACCTCAACCCGTTCCCAAAGAACACCGGCGAGCTCCTCAGCCGGTTCGACGAAGTCATCATCCCGGAGATGAACATGGGGCAGCTATCGAAGCTGATCCGTGCGGAGTTCCTGATCGATGTCATCTCTATCAACCAGGTCAAAGGCCTCCCGTTCAGAGCGGGGGATCTCGAAGCAGAGATCGAGGAGCACTTATGAGCGAGCTGGGCCAGCCGGAAGATCCAACGATCGAACGAGGAATCACCGAGGGGCCGGGAGGGGTTTCAACCCTGACGCGCCAAGACTTCATGTCGGACCAGGAGGTTCGGTGGTGTGCTGGTTGCGGCGACTACGCGATCCTCGCCGCGGTTCAGAGCGTGCTGCCGGGCCTGGGGATCCCGCGCGAGAAGTTCGTGTTCGTCTCGGGCATCGGCTGCTCGAGCCGGTTCCCCTATTACATGAACACCTATGGGATCCATTCGATCCACGGGCGCGCCCCGGCGTTCGCCACCGGTATCGCCACCGCCCGGCCCGATCTCAACGTGTGGGTGGTCACCGGGGATGGCGACGGCCTCTCGATCGGCGGTAATCACCTGATCCACGCGCTGCGGCGCAACGTGAACCTCAAGATCCTGTTGTTCAACAACCAGATCTACGGACTCACCAAGGGTCAGTACTCACCGACCTCGGAGCGGGGGAAGGTCACGAAGTCGACGCCGTTCGGCTCGCTCGAGACACCGTTCAACCCGGTCTCGCTCGCGCTCGCCGCAGAGGCGACCTTCGTGGCGCGCACGTATGACGTCGAACGCAAACACCTTCCCGAGATCCTCCGGCGCGCTGCCGCCCACAGGGGCAGCGCATTCATCGAGATCTATCAGAACTGCAATATCTTCAATGATGGAGCTTTCGTGGCCCTGACCGGAAAGGGACGGTCGGGCAACCGGGTCTACCTCGAGCACGGCAAGCCGATCGTGTTCGGGCCCGATAACTCGAAGGGCGTCCGGATGAAGAAGGACGGCGCCCTCGAGGTCGTCAACGTGGCCGATGCCGGTCTCGACCAGATAATGGTTCACGACGAACACCACGAGTCCCAGAGCCTCGCGTACGCTCTCTCGCGCCTGTCGAGCGGGCCAACGATGCCGACGCCGCTTGGCGTCTTCCGAGAAGTAGAGAAGCCGGTGTACGGAGACGGGATCGAACGTCAACTCCGCATGGCGGCGGAACAACAGGGCCCCGGAGATCTGTCTAAGCTGCTGAATTCCGGCGACACCTGGACCGTCGACTAGAACACCGGCTGCAGGCGGCGGCCGTCGAGAGAGGAGATCGGATGCAGGACCGTATCGAGTCCCTCGCGGCGAAGCTGTTGCGGGAGGGCGAAGTAGGGGACATGGAGTCGGCGCGGGCGATGGCGACCCGGCGACTCGAAGATTCCGACGCACGCACCGAGGATCCCGCGGTGCACGATCACGAACACGATGGCGTGATCCGGCGCACCTCGAGCGAGACCGCAGCCGTGGGGGATATCGGCGTGGTCAAGCGCGCTCACGACGGCGAATAATCTCCACGCATGCCTGAAGCACTCCACGGCGGATTCGCCGTGTCCCGCGCACTGAAAGCCCTCGGGGTCGAGAACCTCTTCACGCTCTCGGGCGGGCACATCTTTCCGATCTTCGACGGCTGTCATAACGACGGCATCCGGATCGTCGATGTCCGGCACGAGCAGACCGCGGGGTACGCGGCCGAGGGTTGGTCCCGTCTGACGAGATCCCTCGGGGTCGCCGCAGTGACCGCCGGGCCGGGAGTCACCAACGTGATGAGCCCACTTGCTCAGGCGGGGTTCAACGGCGCGCCGGTGCTCACTCTCGCAGGCCGGGCTCCCATGTACCGCTGGGGCCAGGGTTCGCTCCAGGAGATCGATCACGTTCCCTTCGTCGCTCCACTCGCGGGCGCCCGGACGCTCACAGACACGACGACCGTTGCCGCTGAGGTGATCGCGGCAGGCCTCCGCGCGCTGACTCCTCCCCGCGGTCCCCAATTCCTCGATTTCCCCCTCGATGTTCTTTTCAACGCGGCCGAGTTTGAGGTTCCGGAACCGGGTGCGGTCGACGTTGCCGCGGGGAACGACGACGACATCGCCCGGATCGCCCGTCTCATCGAGGGCTCGACCAGACCCGTCGTGATCGCCGGGTCGAACGTGTGGCTCGATCGTGCGGAGGGTCTGCTCCGGGGGTTCGCCGAAGCAACCGAGATCCCGATCTACATGAACGGCCAGGGCCGGGGTTGTCTGCCGGCCGATCACCGGCTGGCGTTCTCGCGCAGCCGTTCGGCCGCGGTGAGAGATGCGGACCTCGTCATCGTGGCCGGAACGCCGATGGACTTCCGTCTGGGGTTCGGGCAGGGGTTCCCGTCGGGCTGCAAGATCGTGCATCTCGAGTCCCATCCGGACCTCGTGGCCGGCCACGTCGAACTCGATGCCGGCATGGGTGCGTCTCTAGCCTGGATCTTCGAGTCCTTGACCGGCGCGGTGGAGACCGCTCCCGATACGAAGGAATGGCTCGGCCGGTTGGGTGAGGCCGAGGAGAAGAAGCGGGCCGCGGCCGCGGCCGAGCTCCATGCGGACGCTCAACCGATCCACCCGATGCGCATCTACGGGGAGCTCACCAAGGTCCTCGACCGAGATGCGGTGGTGATCGGCGACGGCGGCGACTTCGTCTCTTACGCCGGCCGCGAGATCCTCTCGTACGAAGGGGGCCGTTGGCTCGATCCCGGCCCGTTCGGTTGCCTCGGCGCGGGACCCGGATACGCGATCGCCGCGCGCCTCGCCAACCCGGAAGGCCAGGTCTGCCTGCTCTACGGCGATGGAGCGCTCGGGTTCGCTGGCATGGAGCTCGAGGCGATCGTCCGCCACAAGCTTCCGGTCGTCGCGGTCGTCGGCAACAACGGCATCTGGGGCCTCGAGAAGCATCCGATGAGGAACATGTACGGATACGATGTCGCCGCCGATCTCCAGCCGGGGATCCGGTACGACCGCATGATGGAGGCCTTCGGAGGCGAGGGGGAGATGGTGACCGAGCCGGACGAGATCGGTCCCGCCCTCAAGCGAGCCTTCGATTCCGGGGCGCCGTACCTGGTCAACATCCTCACCGATCCGGCCATCGCCTACCCTCGCTCCGCCAACCTTGCCTGAGGGCCTGCGTGATCTGGCATGAGGTGTGGCACGCCCTGGTCCTGGGGTCGACCTTGTTCGCCGCCGCCGGTGCGGTGATCCTGGCCATGGCCCCACTCTTCTTCGATGCCCCACCGAAGGGGCTGACGGGAGCCCGGCGGCTAGTTCTGGGGCTATTGCTCGTTGCGGTCGTCCTCCTCGTTCTGGAATGGACGGTTGTCCATCCTCGTTGAACGTCACCCAGAACGACCCGACAGCCGGTAGAATGATCGGGTATCCACAACCCGGGTTCGAGGACCCGGTTCTTTCAACAAGAAAAAGGAGCACAGCCAGTGACATCCACCACCACCGCTCCGGTCACGATCACCGATGCCGCCGCCAAGAAGGTGGCCGAGCTCCTCGAGCGTGAGGTATCCAGCGCTCCCGAGGAGCACGAGGGCAAGGAGTACGCCCTTCGTATCGCCGTACAGCCCGGTGGCTGCGCGGGGCTGCGCTACTCCCTCTACTTCGACGACCGCCAGCTGGACGGCGACATCGTGAACGAGGTCTCCGGGGTAAAGATCAGGGTCGACAAGATGAGTTCTCCGTACCTATCGGGTGCCTCGGTCGACTGGGTCGACGGCCTCCAGCAGTCCGGCTTCACGGTCAACAACCCCAACGCCAAGGGCACCTGCGCCTGCGGGGACTCCGCCCAGTTCTGACGGGTCGGAGTAACAAGGAGCCGCCTTCGGCGGCCCAGATTCTCTGCGCGATCCACCCCCGTTCTCTGCGCGCCTTTCCCCCGTGCCTTTTTCCGCGCACAAAGACCCCAGGGGGGCCTCTGGAGCAAGCTCCAGGGTCTTTGTGCGCGGAAACGCGCCATGGGCGTGGTGGCGGGGGCTAGTATCTGGCTGCTCATCTAGAGCGGGGGAGGGACCGGCCCGGTGATCCCGCCGCAACCGCCTGTCCGGCGAGCTTGCCCGAAAGGGCGTCCGGGGAGGTAGGTGCGAATTCCGGCCCCCTTTTCCGGGAGGGAAGATGAGTGAACAGGGAGCGCATGGCCGCCTCCCCCTTCCCGGGGGAGGTTTTCTTGTGTCTGAGGTAGTTGAGAGAAAGGGCAGCGAATGACCATCCGAACCACGGTAGTCGGCTCCTATCCGAAGCCGCCGGACGAGGGGGATACCTTCGTCGTTCGCAAAACGATCCACGGGATCGACAAGGGTGCGACCACCGTCGACGACCTCCATAAGGCTCAGGACGAACTCGTGCGGACGATGATCTCCGAGCAGGAAGCCGCCGGGATCGATGTCATCACCGACGGGCACGCTCGGTGGGATGACATCCTCACGCCGTTCGCTTCCCACATGGCCGGGTTCGAGATCGGCGGTCTGTTGCGGTGGTTCGACAACAACGTGTACTACCGCCGGCCGATCTGCACCGGCGACATCGAGTGGCGCGGGCCGGCCTCGGTCGATGCCTTCCGCTTCGCGTCCGAGACGGCAACCGCAACGGTGAAGGCCGTGATCCCCGGCCCGGTGACGTTCGCTCGGCTGTCGGTCGACGAGCACTACAACGACCACGAGGCCTTCGTGCTTGCGATCGCGGGAGTGCTGGCGCAGGAAGCGTTCGAGCTCGAAGCCGCCGGCGCGAAGATCATCCAGATCGACGAGCCCGCGCTGCTGGGAGCTCCGGAGGATCTCGACCTCGCACGCCGGGGGCTCGAGATCATCACCGGCGAGCTGAAGGGCGCCGAGACGACGACCGTGCTCGCCACCTACTTCGGCGACGCCAAACGGCTCGGCGCCGATCTCTTCACTCTGCCCGTCGATGGGTTCGGGCTCGATCTCGTCGCCGGACCCGAGAACTCCGGGCTGATCCCCTTGCTGCCGCGCGGCAAGAGACTCCAGGCCGGGATCGTCGATGCGCGCAACACGATGCTCGAGCCCGTCGATACCCTCGCCGCGCAGATAGCCGAGCTCGCTGCGACCGTGGGGGCGGAGAACCTCATGGTCGCTCCCTCCGCGGGACTCGAGTTCCTCCCCCGAGAGAAGGCGAGGGCCAAGCTCGGCCGCCTCGTCGAAGCGACCCAGAAGGCAGGTGTCTGATGCATAAGCCGGATCTTGAGGGCCCGGGTCTCTGGACGACCTCGGTCGGCAGCTTCCCCAAGCCGCCCTACATCCTCGAGGCGCGCGGCAAGTACGCGCGCGGGGAGATCTCTCGCGACGATCTCCTCGAGCTCGAGCGCAAGGCGACGAAGGAGTGGATCGAGTTCCAGGACGGGGTCGGCACGGACGTCGTGGTCGACGGCGAGATGTATCGCGGGGACATGGTGGCCTTCTTCGCCGAGGAGCTCCAAGGGCTGGAGATCGGCGGGTTGGTCAGGTCGTACGGGAACCGCTACTACCGGAAGCCGATCGCGACCGGGCCGGTAGGGCGCGACAAGCCGATCACGGTCGATTGGTGGGAGTACGCACAGTCGCTGACCACCAAGCCGGTGAAGGGGATGCTGACCGGCCCCTACACGATCTGCGATTGGTCGTTCAACGAGCATTATCCGACGCGCCGCGACTACGTCCTCGACCTCGCGAAGGTGATCCGGGATGAAGCTCTCGACCTCGAGAAGGCCGGCGCCAAGTTCATCCAGATCGACGAGCCTGCGGCGTCGACGCGCATGGACGAACTCGACCTGGTGATCGAGGCGATGGCGATCGTGACCGAGCCGCTCACTGCCCACACGATCACGCACATCTGCTACGGCGATTTCCACCATGCATATCCGAAGATGCTGGACATCCCCGTCGACCAGATCGATCTGGAGTTCGCCAACTCGGATTACTCGTTGCTGGAGGATTTCGCTCGCGTTCCCTTTACCAAGTACATCGGTCTCGGGGTCGTCGACGTTCATACGCATGAGCAGGAGCCGGTCGAGGACATCGTCGCAGGGATAAGGCGGTCGCTCGAGTTCATCCCGCCCGAGCGGATGTTCGTCGACTCCGACTGCGGTCTCAAGACGAGGACCGTGGACGAGGCGAAGACCAAGCTCAGCCACATCAAGGACGCGGTCGAAGAGGTGAAGCGGAATCTCTAGGTAGACTGCAGCGGAACGCCGGGGGAGCCCCGCACGCGGGGCTGAGAGGCTTATCGAGGTGTTTTCGCAGGGACGGGCGGAGCGATGTTCCTGCGAAGACACCGAGACGGCGACCCCATGAACCTGTCGGGTTAGGACCTGCGTAGGGAGGCCGTATGAACGAAGTCCTCGGGCACAGCGAAGACGTTTCTGGATGGGGTATCAGCCCAGTTCCGCCGTCACACCGGACGCTGTCGGGTTTCGACCTGGCGATCCTGTGGGGAGACCTCGGGGTCGGTCTTCTGGTTCTGGTTACCGGGGGTTTCCTGGTACCCGGCCTTGGCTTCGGCGGGGCGATCGCGGCGATCGTGATCGGTTCCGTGATCGGAGTGGCCCTCCTTGCCCTGGCCGGCGCGGCGGGGGCCAGCCACGGGGTGACGACGATGGTGCTGTTCCGACCCGTGTTGGGCATCCGGGGCTCGTGGTTCCCCTCCGCGCTGAACGCTCTGCAACTGATCGGATGGACCGCGGTCGAGCTTTGGGCGATGTCGCTCGTCGCGGACATCGTTTCGAGAGAGATCTTCGGGTTCTCGGCGCGATGGCTCTGGCTCGGTGTCGTCACCGTGCTGTGCACCGGCCTCGCGCTGTGGGGACCGGTGGATGTGGCGCGCGTGTGGATGAAGAGGTTCGGGGCGTGGGTGATAGGTGGGATCGTCATCGCGGTCACCGTCCTCGCCGTGACACTCGACGGGATCGGAGACGCCCTGCGGGCCCCCGGAGACGGGAGCCTGGCCTTCGGCCCCGCCCTCGACCTCGTCATCGCGATGCCGATCTCCTGGCTTCCGCTGGTCGCCGACTACACCCGGTTCGGGAGGAAGGCGAGGTCCGCCTTCTTCGGGACCTTCTGGGGCTACCTCGTGGCCAACATCTGGCTCTACGGCCTCGGAGCGATGCTCGTGCTGGGGACCGGAGCCGTACCGAGTCCTGCCGGTATCGCCACTGCGATCCTCGCGGTGGTCGGTGGATCCATCGCCGGGATCATGTTCCTCGTGGCGTTGTTGGTGGGCGAGACCGACGAGGCCTTCGCGGACATCTACTCCGCGTCGATCAGCCTCAAGAACGTGGTCCCGAACGTTCCGCTGAAGTACCTCATCTTCGGCATCTCCGGGATCTCGGTCGTCCTGGCAGCCTGGCTCACGATGGAGCGGTACGAGACCTTCCTGTTCCTGATCGGATCCGTGTTCGTCCCTCTGTTCGGGATCCTCGCGGCCGACCACTTCATCAATCGCAGGGGACGGATCGATGCCGATCAGCTCGATGTCGCGGGAGGGAGCTACTGGTACACGGGAGGGGTCCGGCTCGCAGCCGTCATCCCCTGGGTCGCCGGGTTCCTCGTCTATCACTGGGTGCTCCCCACCGGCCCCGCCTCCTGGATCGACCTCGTGAGCAATATCGCCGGTGAACCTCTCGTGTTCCGATTCCCATGGCTGTCCGCGTCTATCGCAGCCTTCGCCGTGGCGTTCGTCACCGCCCTGCGTCCCGTGCACCGTCTATCATCAGCAACACCCGGATCACAAGAGGTGGCACGAGAGGTGGACCGATGAACATCGAAGCAGCGTGTGGGACCTGCAACAGGACGTTTCTCCTGGAGCAGATAGGACCGGAGTCGGACGACCCGGGACGCTGTCCTTTCTGTGGAACGAGGTTCGGCCGTCACTACACGACCGTTCTGGACGAGGCTGTGAACGATGCCGAGGATGCCGGACGAAGGTTCGTCTCCGCACTTGGACGGCTCCAGGGGATGGAAACGGGCTTCGAGATCGACGTCGATGGAGTTGTCGAGAACATCGCCGAACAGGTTCGAGCTCACGAACGCAAGGCGGCCAGCTGACCAGGTGGCTCCCTCCAGCGCGCCCGAGAAGACGGCCCGTGTGCTGGTGGTTAGTGACAATGAGGACGTCCGCGACGAACTCAGATGGGCTTTCTCCACCGATGTAGAGGTGGTTCTGGCGCGCGAAGCGCGCGATGCATGGGCCGCGATGCAGGAAGATGTCCCATCGATGGTGGTGGTCGATCTCCAGACGGGCTCCGCCGGCGGATTCGCTCTGAGCCACGACATGGACGCGACGGAACGTCTCCGATCGGTTCCCGTTCTGATCCTTCTCGAACGCGAGCAGGACGCGTGGCTGGCAGGGCAGGCGGGGGCCGATGCGTTCCTCGTGAAGCCCGTCGAGGCGGGCTCGATCGTCGCCCGGGCGAACGAGATCCTGGGCCGCTAGCCCCCTCTCCACGCGAAGACGCAGGTCAGACCCCTTGCGCCGCTCGGAATATCAAGCCTAGAATTACAACATTGTTATTCCGGACGTCCCGGGTACCGCGCCGGCAAGGGGGAGCGGGAACAGGGGAGATCGCCGCATCATCCGGGCGCCGCGGAAGAAAGTCTCCGGAACGGGGAGCAGCGGACAGGAAGGCCGGGGGACATGCAACGGATCACGACCAAACTGCTACAACCCCTCGATTGGCAAGAGCGAGCTCGCTGCCACGAGGTTGAGCCCGAGATCTTCTTTCCCGAGCGCGGCGGAAGCTCGAAGGCCGCGCGTTCGGTTTGCAGTCAGTGCACGGTGCGCGAAGAGTGCCTCGAGTACGCGTTGAACAACAAGGAACAGTTCGGCATCTGGGGTGGGACTTCCGAGCGCGAACGTCGCCGTCTGCGTCGCGAGCGCGCCATGCGTCGCCTTCGCACCGCCTCGTAAACGCCTCGTAAACGCCTCGTAAACGCCTCGTAAACGCCTCGTAAACGCCTCGTAAACGCCTCGCTCGCATAC
>JAENWQ010000236.1 GCA_016649855.1 Actinomycetota bacterium
CCACAAACCGCGGCCAGCTCCTCCAGGGGGGCGAGATCACCATCCATCGAGAAGACCGCGTCGGTCACGACGATTGCCCGCCCGGCGCCGCGCAGCAACCGGTCGACCGCGCCGGGATCGGCGTGCGGATAGACGACCACCCGCGCGTCCGCCGCCCGGCAGCCGTCCACGATCGAGGCGTGGTTGAGCTCGTCCGAGCAGATGAGCGTGTCCTGGTCCCCGAGGGCCGCGAGCGTCCCGAGGTTCGCAGCGAAGCCGGTCGGGAACAGAAGCGCCCTGTCGGTGTTCTTCCAGTCCGCGATCTCACGCTCGAGCTCGCTGTGAACGGGTCGAGATCCGACGATCAACCGGGCGGAACCGGAGCCCGATCCCCAACGACTGGCTGCGTCGATCGCGGCGGCAACCACCTCGGGGTGGTGGGCGAGACCGAGGTAGTCGTTGGACGCGAACGACACCACGGGCCGTCCCTCGACGATGCCCTCCACGCCCGCCGGGTCGAAGTCCCTGATCTGTCGCCACCGTCCCGACGCGAGGATCTCGAGGTTCCGCTCTCCGGCCCACTCCTTCCAGTTCACGGGCACACCTCGAGGATCGCTCCCTCGAGCGCCTCGACGATCCGTTCGAGATGCTCTGTCCGCACGGTGAGATGGGGCATCAACACGACGACATCTCCCAGCGGACGGAGCAGGACCCCGCGCTCCACCGCCGCGGCGCACACTCGACGACCGTTCTTGTCCCCAGGGTGTAACTCGACCCCGCACATCAAGCCTTCGAGCCGAACGTCCTTGACCGCGTCCAGCGGAGCGATGGCTGCATCGAGCATCGCCCCGAGCTCCTCGGAGCGCGCCCGCACGTTGGCGAGGACGTCCCACTCCTCGATCAGCTCGAGGTGCCTCAGCGCAACCGCGGCCGCCAGAGCGTTCCCCTGGTACGAGTGCCCGTGATACAGCGTCTTGGCTCCGAGATCCTCGCCGAGGAACTCAGTGGCAACCCGGCCGGAGGTGACCGTGGCGGAGAGCGGGAGATAGCCGCCGGTGATCCCCTTGCCGAGCGCCATGATGTCGGGCGTGAGCGCGCACCGCTCAGAGGCGAATAGCGTTCCGGTGCGCCCGAAACCGGTGGCGACCTCGTCACAGATCAGGAGCACGCCGGTGTCGTCGCAGGCCTCCTGCAAGTGGGCGAATTCCTCTGGAGGAGCGCTGATGATCCCGGCCGCACCCTGGACCAGGGGCTCGACCACTACCGCGGCGATGTCGTCGGCGCGCGCCCTGAGCAGCTTGGCCGCGGTCACGAACGCGTCCGGATCGGCGAAGCCGGGAGCCCGGAGCACGGGGAACCGCAGCGGATCGAACATGTCGGTACCGAAGCCGCCGCCTCCGAGCGACAGCGAGCCGACCGTGTCCCCGTGATAGGCGCCGCCGAACGCGAGATAGGTGGAGCGGGTGGTGATCCCCTGGTTGATCCAGTACTGGAATGCGATCTTGAGCGCCTGCTCGACAGCCGCGGCTCCATCCGAGGCGAACAGGAACCGAGGGTCCTCGACCGGGACCAGCGGCGTCAGGGCTTCGGCGAGCTCGATGACGACACGGTTGCCGTTGCCCAGGAGCGTCGAGTGGGCGACCTTCCCGAGCTGCTCGACCACGGCCGCATCGAGCTCCGGAACGCGGTGTCCGAGCGTCGTGACCCACAGGGACGAGATCGCATCGAGGTAGCGCTTCCCGTTCACGTCGATCAGCTCGTGGCCCTCGGCCCGCTCGACGATGATCGGCTGGTTGTCCGAGTACGTGGACATCTGCGTGAAGCCGTGCCACACCCGTGCTTCATCGCGTGCGATCCAGTCGGTCATGGCGCTCGACCTTAGACCGGTGCGCCAAGAGGTACAAGCCACACACGTCCTAGGTAGTGGATTGTCGGGGGTCCGAACGGGTAGCGTGGGACGATGGGCGGCACAGCGATGGCACGTCGGAACCCACGCGCGAGCTGGTTCGGCGCGACCCCGGTAACCGCGATCTATCTCATCATCGGGTTCCTGATCGGGGTGGTGGGGGCCTGGATCATCGGGATCTTCACGTTCGGACCGGCCGAGGATTTCGTCCTCAAGTACTTCGATCGGCCGATCCTCGACTTCGTCCGGGAACGACGCGTCGATCTATTGACCGACGTGATGAAGTTCTTCTCATTCTTGGGCAGCGACCTCTTCTTCATCATCGCCGGCGTTGTGCTCGCGGCCTGGACCTATTGGAAGACCCGCGATCCGCTGTGGCCTGTGTTCGTCGCGGTCACGGTCATCGCCGCGCTCTTCCTCGACAACGTCGTGAAGGAACTGGTCACCCGCCCCCGTCCCCGCGGCGGTCTCGTCGAGGCTACGCGCTACTCGTTCCCGAGCGGTCACTCGCTCAACGCCGCGGTCATGGCGGGGATGTTCGGCTACTTCTTCACCAACCGACGCGGCCGGATGGAGACTCTGTGGGTCTGGCGGGGCCTCGGGCTCGTGGCTTTCCTGATCGCCTTCTCGCGCGTCTATCTCTCGGTCCACTGGCCGCTCGACATCATCGGCGGCCTCGCGCTGGGCGCCTTCTGGGTTTCCGTATCGCTCGCGGCGTTCCGCCCGCGCTGAGCCCCCTCCTAACCCGCTATCCTCGCTCGAGGCCAGATCGAGAATCCTTGTGACCTGGCGGCGTGGCCGAGTGGTTTAGGCAAGGGCCTGCAAAGCCCTGTACAGCGGTTCGATTCCGCTCGCCGCCTCTGGAATGAGTCCCGTCGTGCACCCGATAGGATGCTTCGCCGAGGGGCGTTAGCTCAGTTGGTAGAGCGCATGCTCGACAAGCATGAGGTCAGTGGTTCGAGCCCACTACGCCCCACCAGGCTTTCTGTGCCGAATCTCTACACTTCTAAATTGTGTGGTCCCCTAAAGGGGATCCAAGCCTCGGCGCCGAACCTCCTGGGAGGCAGTTCAAGCGAACCCAGGAGGATGGCATGCGGCGGAAGTTGTGGGTGGGCGTGCTCATGGCGTTGGTGGCGTCCGTCGCCCGCGTCCCGATCGGATCCACGGCCGCGGCCGCACCTCCGCCCGGGACCCCGCTGGACGAGGTCGCCGGGTGCGACCCTCTCGACCCGAGCGCCTGCCTCCTTCCCTTCCCGAATGACCACTTCACGGTCGCGGATCCCACGACCGACACCGGCCGGCGGGTGAACCTCTCGGCGCTGGCCATGCCGCAGAACGTTGCGGGCAAGCCCATCGATCCCACTGAGTGGAACCGCAACGACGGGTTCAGCCCCGGGGCGATGATCCTTACCCTCGTCCCCGGCCTCGACCTCGCGACCTCGAACGCTCCCACCATCGACCGTCCCGAACTGTCGTTGAAGAAGGAGAGTCCGATCCAGGTGATCGACGCAGACTCC
>JAENWQ010000049.1 GCA_016649855.1 Actinomycetota bacterium
GATTCGATCCGACCGAGATCGCCGCGATGTCCGCGGCAGGGATGAGCCCGCATCAGATCCTCGTCTCCGCGACCTCTGCTGCCGCGGAACTGCTCGGGCTGGGTGACACCGGGATCCTCGCGGAGGGCATGTCCGCCGACATCGTGGCACTGGGAGGCCACCCACTTCAGGAACCGGACGACCTCACGAACATAGAGATGGTGTGGCGACGCGGGCGGCGAGCCCGCTGAACAAACCGGGCGGCGAGCCCGCTAGGCGGGACGCACTTCGACGACCTCGACCTTGAGCGAGCCCGAGGGGACCTCGGCCATGATCGTCTCGCCCGCGGAGTGACCGAGGAGAGCCCGGCCCAGCGGCGATTCGGGCGTCAGGATGTCGTGCTCCCCGCCCTTCTCCTCGCGCATGCCGAGGAGATAAGTCTCGGTCTCGTCGTCTCCGTCGTGCCTGATCGTGACCACCATGCCGGGAGAGATCACGCCGTCATCGTGGGCTTCGACGATCTCCGAGTTCTCGAGCGTCTGCCGGATCTGGCGGACGCGGGACTCCTGGAGGCCCTGCTGATCTTTGGCCGCGTGATACTCCGCGTTCTCCTTGAGATCACCGTGCGCCCGAGCGGTCGCGATCGCTTCGATGATCTGCTCGCGTAACGGTCCCTCGAGCCCGTCGAGCTCGGTCTTCAGCTTGTCGTACGCGTTCTTCGTGAGATAGATCGTCTTCTGGTCGGCCATGGTCGAATCCTACGCTGCCGGAGTGGTCGGAACCCGACCAACGTCACCTGATACGGCACTAGGATGCTGAGCCATGGCTGGAAGACTGGAAGGCAAGGTCGCGATCGTTACCGGGGCCGCAGGAGGCATCGGGAAGGCGGTCTCCGAGGCGTACGTCGCCGAGGGCGCCAGGGTCGTGATCAACGACATCGACGCCGGCGCGGCGACCCTCCTCGCCAAAGAGCTCGGAGACAACGCGGTGGCCGAGGGCTCCGCCATCGGAACCGGCGCCGCCGCCGAAGCCGTCGTCGGAACCGCAATCGAGGCGTGGGGGAAGGTCGACATCCTCGTAAACAACGCCGGGATCCTCAGGGACAGGATGACCCACAAGATGTCCGAAGAAGACTTCGATCAGGTGATCCAGGTTCACCTCAAAGGCACGTGGGCATGCGGACGTGAAGTGATCAAGCTGTGGAGACCACTGGCAAAGGAAGAGAAGAAGGACGAAGCGCAGAGCGGCGCGGCGCCGCATCGCAAGATCATCAACGTCACCTCTCCGTCCGGCCTTCTCGGGGCGGTCGGGCAGTCCAACTACGCGGCTGCAAAGATGGGCATCGTCGGTCTCACCAAGTCGTGGGCGAAGGAGCTCGGGACCCTCTCGATCAACGTCAACGCGGTCTCCCCCACCGCTCTCACCGCGATGACCGAGCCTCTCATCCAGAACCCCGAGGACAAGGCGAAACGACTCGCGCGGTTCGCGCTGGGACGCTACGGCGATCCCGAGGAGATAGCCCCGAGCTTCGTCTTCCTCGCTTCGAAGGAATCCGACTACATCACCGGACAGATCCTGTGCGTCGACGGAGGCCTCGTCATTTGAGGCACGGAAAGGCTGGTTGACCGATGTCCCGAGCGTGGCCGTTCGAGAACAAACCGGAAGGGGGCAAGAGAGCAGCGCGGTCAAACAACCCCGAGGGATTCATAGGCGCGAACGCAGAAGGCGCCGACGCGGTCGTCCTGAGGATCGGTGCCAACGACGCGCTCCTGGTACTCGTCGACAAGGAGGGGGCCTGGGATCACTGGGTGTATCACTCGAAGGAGGAGGCGCTGGAGGTCGCCAACTCGCTCGGGGTCGAGGTGCACGAAGACGCGTATCCCGAGGCGTTACGCGTCCGGATGAACGCTCGCCGGCGTCCGGCCAGTGAATTCGAGAGCGGTGCCTACCCCGAACAGGGTCCGGTGGGACCGGTCATCCCCTATCCGGAGAACCGTCCTCGTCAGACGGATCTTCAGACGGTAGACGAGGCGACCCCGGAGGAGCCGGCCGAGGCTCCGTAGGGACGTTAGTGCGGTAGATCCTGACCCCCGGGCCAACCTTGTTCTCCGCCCACCTCCGGAACAGCTTCCGGGTTCCGCCCTTAAGAGCCGCCCTGGTGGGAGGGAACAGAAGGACGATGCCGATGATGTCCGAGAGGAAACCGGGCGTCATGAGGAGCGCCCCCCCGAGGAGGATCATCGCCCCGTCGGTCACTTCCTTGGTCGGCATCTCGCCGCGCGCCAGGGTTGCCTGGAGCCTCCTCCACGTGGCCATCCCTTGTTGCTTCAAGAGCCACGCGCCCAGGATCGAGATGGCAACGAGGATCACGAGCGTGTTGATCACTCCGATTCCCTGCGCGACCTGCACGATCACGTAGAGCTCTGCGATGGGGACAGCGATCAGGAGGATGAAGAGAAGAACGGCCATAGAGTAAGTATGGTCTCCGCCACCTGTTAGAGAAACTTTCTAGGGAAAAGCGAACCGATCCGGGAGCGACCGATGTACACAACGACAACCCTCAAGAAGCTGAGCTTCGACGAAGCCATGAACGAGATCGACGGGGGGGCCATGTTCGTCGACGTGCGCCCGGTCAGGGACTATCTCGACGTTCATATCCCCGGGTCGCTCGAGAACCTGTACGAGTCGGGTCCCGGATTCGCCGGGCGAGCGCGCGACTGCATCCCTCTCCACATCCCCCTCGTGTTGATAGACGCCGGCACCGGCGTCGACCTCACCGACGCGGCGGCGGCGTTGAGGGGAAAGGGGTTCACCGTTCTGGGGTTCGTCGAAGACGCGCTCAACACATGGGCGGAGGCAAAGGGAACCCCCGTCTCGACCGAAGTCATCGAGGACCACGCGGCCTCCGGAAAGCTGTTGCTCGATGTGGGCGATCCGGGAGCGATCAAGGTCGAAGGTGCCATGCGCATCACGGCGGATCGTCTGTGGGAACGCATCGACGAGGTGACGGCCGCCGCCGGCCACGGCGAGCGGGTCGTGATCATCGCCGGTTTCGGGGTCAGGGCCGCTTTGTGCATCGGCATCCTCGAACGCCACGGCTTCACCGAGATCACGTTCTGGACGGCTGGCTAGTGCCGCATCGGCACTAGTCGCCTTCTTCCATCCCTTTTGCGATGAGGAAGCCGCGGGCACGCTCGGTGAGCGGGTAGCGGTTCACGATGGCCCAGAAGGCATCGCTGTGGTCGGGGACCAGCAGATGCGCCAGCTCGTGGACGATGACGTACTCCCTGACCCACATCGGGTACATCGTCAGCTCGAGCGACAGGCGGATGGTCCGGTCATCTGGACTGCACGAGCCCCAGCGCGACTTCTGGGTCGGGACCCAGGCGATGTCCG
Organism: Actinomycetota bacterium; assembly: GCA_016649855.1. GTDB lineage: Bacteria > Actinomycetota > CADDZG01 > CADDZG01 > WHSQ01 > WHTI01. The sequence goes on from JAENWQ010000049.1 coordinate 3,376, forward strand.
CCGCGCTCACCCCATCGACATAGCGGTCCGCGAGCTCCCTTGCCTTGCCCTGCAACTCGCCGGACGCATTGAGGCGGTCCTTCTTCTTGCGCTGGGCCATCCGGGCCGCCATCGTCGTGACCCACTCATGCTCCTCCGCGCGTGACAGTCGCTCCGGGATCGAGACGACGAGGACGTCCCCGACGATCTCTGCCGATACGGTCTTCTTCCGGCGGGCGCTGCGGCGGATCTCGATGCGCTCGAACTCGTCTTCGAGCCCGGGAACATCGAGGGGGAAGCGGTTGGGCATGAGGTCATCCTAGGCCGCCGGGCGGCCTGCGGTACCGGTTGTACGCCAAGCACAAGAAGTGGCGCTTACTCTAGGCCATCCCTGGCTTGCTGACCCTTGTGAAATGGTTCACAATGTGGATCATCCACAACGTCCCGCCCCCCCGGGACCGCATAAAGAAGGCCCCGATTCAAAGGGACCTCGGAACCCCCTCCGTTATCCGCCCATCCCCCCCACGGAGGGGGTTCTTCTTTGCCCTTTTTTCCTAGAGCGTCCCGCCCAGAGTAGGCACGAGATCAAACAGGTGAGGGAGCGACCGCTCGACCACGCCGGTTATCCAGCCCACCTGGCTCGCGACATCACCCCAGTTGTTCGGACACTCGATGGCCCCTCCCCGCAGGAAGTTGTACGCGCTGCGGAGGGCGAACGGGGAACGCACCATCGCCGAATGACCGCCGAACCAACCGGTCGGCGGGACGGTCACCGTCTGCTTCCCCGGGAAGACCGCGCGGTCCGCGGGGACGATGGGATCGTTCGGTACGTTGAGCGCAAGCACGCGCGTTCCGAACAGCGTGTCGCCCGTCGCGAGCGCATCCATCAATGTCGAGCCCGGTGCCAGTTGGCTCACCGCCGTACTCGTCGGATCGATGCGAACCTTGCCGGTCTCCGCGAGCCACGCGCCCGCTCCCAGCGCGATCCGGCCAAGCCTGGAGGATTCGAGATCCCCGGCGACCGCCCCAAGCGGAGCGCCGCGGTGCGGGCTCGAGAACGTGAGCAGGTTTTCGATCGTAGGCATCGATCCGTCCCATGCGTCCGCCCCTCGGGCGAGGAGATAGCGAGCGACGATCCCACCCTGGGAATGCGCGATCAAATCGATCCCCCGTCCGGGATGCAACGCGCGAACCCTCCGTAGAAGCCGGCCGAGCCGGTCTGCGTACACCCGGATGTCGCCCCACGTGTCCTCCGGTCCGTAGGGTTCGTGCAATCGTGGTCCGTCGCTCCCCCGGTACGAGAAGAGATACACGTCATCCGGGTCGTACCCGAGCGCGCCTGGCACCGAGAAAACATCGTCGATGGCCCCACCGCGCGTGCTGCTCGCTATCCCCGCGATCGCGACCGCGATGTTGTCGTCCGGGGCCGGTGGGTCGTCGCTGAGCTCCCCCGCGGGTGCGCAGGGCCTGGTCGGGACGCCCGGTAGCCGGGGGAGATACTCGGCGGCCAGAGAATCCTTGGGCAACGAATACACGAGACGTGTGAGATGGATCGCTCCGGATGCGTCCACCGGTCCGAGGTAATCCTCGGGATCGACGTACTCACCGTTCATCTTGACCCCGAAGTGCAGACCGCCCTCGAGCCCGGTGTGGGCACCCCCGGCGGTGCCGAGCCACATCCCCGCTCCGATGGGGGTGCCGGCCTCGACCATGACCTCCGCCATCTGCGAGTAGGTCGTGGCCAGTCCACCCGAGTGCTCGATCGTTACCGCCTTGATCCCGGCGACATCACCGGCGAACACGACGGTCCCGGCCGCAGCAGCTCTGATCTGCGTCCCCGAGGTCACGGAGTAATCGACCCCACGGTGACCCGGGCCCCAATCCATCCGGGGCGGCTCGAAACGCCGGGTTATCTGGCCGTCGACCGGGGGGGCCAGAACCGGGATCCCCTCGGCGAAGGCCGGACTGCAGCCCACAACGAGGCAAACGACAACGACCACGAGCGACGACCTGATCACGCCGCGATCCTCCGGCGTGGCTCTCGAAGCGGCCGTGGTGCGCGTCACAGAGGCGGTCCCGTTTTGCCCCCTCTGTTCGTGGGAAGGATAGATAGACGCATCTGAGAGGGGCGCATCCGAGAGGGGACTGTTACGTGACGGATCGAATAGAACGCGACGAACCGGAAAGCGGCGAACCGGCCGTCATGGACCGGGCGATGATCCGACTCCGGAAATTCCTCGAGTCCCAACACCCCCAGTACGAGCGCGTTGCGTTTAGGTTCGGCGCCCTCGAAGAGATCCTGCAGTGCAGGTTCCCCGAGGAGATGAAGCTGTCCGCCCAAAGGTGGACGAACGACCAGACCACGACCCGCAGAGGGTCGCTGCTCTCCGGCTGGCGCGTGGATAAGTTCATCCCGGGATGCGCGATCGGCTTCGCGAGGACGAGGTTGACCACGACAAACGCATAACCTGTGCGCCATGTCGCGACCGGATGGCCCGTCCCCGAATAGGAGCTCCGGTGCGCGCGCGGCGGTCCCGCTGGCGGCGCCGGTCTTCGCGTTCGGCGTGTCGTTCGGAGCGCTGGCCGAGTCCGCCGGATTCAACCCCTTCCTGGCCGTGGCGATGTCTGCGACGACGTTCGCTGGGTCCGCGCAGTTCGCCGCGGCCTCGATCCTCACCGCCGGCGGAGGCGCCGCGGCAGCGCTGATCGCGGGCATCTTGCTCAACGCGCGCTACATACCGATCGGCATCTCGCTCGCCCCCGCGATCGCCGGGCCCGTGTGGAAGCGGTTCCTCTACGCTCAGCTTGCGGTGGACGAGTCGTGGGCCGTCTCGCATATCGGCGACGGCCGCTACGACAAGGACCTGCTGTTCGGAGCCGGACTCACCCTGTACCTCTCGTGGTTGATCGGGACGGCCCTCGGGGTCGTCGCCGGCGGCGTCCTCGGCGATCCGGAACGGCTCGGCCTCGACGCCGCGTTCCCGGCTCTGTTTCTCGTCCTGCTCGCTCCTCGGCTGGGTGATCGCGAGGCTCGCTGGACGGTGCTGGGCGGCGGCCTGGTTGCGCTGGCTCTGGTGCCGCTCGCTCCCGCCGGCGTCCCGATCCTGACCGCGGTCATCCCTCCTCTCCTGATCGCGAGGTTCACGTGGCGCCGGGCGTGATCGTGGTGGTCTTCCTGGGTCTTGCGACCATGGCGTTGAAGGCGGCCGGTCCCGTTCTGCTCGAGGGCCGCCCCCTCCCCCGTCCGGCGACCGCGGTCGTGGTGCTCATGGGGCCGAGCCTCCTCGCCGCACTCATCGCGGTGTCGACCTTCGAAGGGACCCGTTCGCTGGTCGTTGACGCGCGCGCCCTCGGGGTCCTCGCGGCGGCGGTCGCGCTCCGGTTCAAGGTGCCGTCGCTCCTGGTCGTGATCATCGCGGCAGCGGTGACCGCAACCGCACGCGCCGTCTCCTGATGTTGGTCAACTCACCGTTGACGGATGTTGGTCAACTCACGGTTGACGGCCGGACGACAGTTCGCCGTTGACCTTGAAGAGGGAAACCTCGCCGACCCCCTTCAGCCGCTTGTGGCCGATCCGAGAGACGTTCATCTCCTCATCGACGTGGTCGAGCAGCGCCTTGGAGACGACGACGGTCGATGGCAGCGCGAACGCGGTGATACGCGCGGCGACGTTCACCGGCCGCCCGAAGTAATCGCCCCCGAGCGGAAGGGCCTCGCCCATATCGAGTCCGGCGCGAGCCGGAGTCAGAACCTCGTCGGTGTCCGCGGCGGAGACGATGTTCATCGCCGCGGTGAGCGCCGCGCCGGCGTCGGGCGACACGAACATGACCGCATCCCCGATCGTCTTGACCATCCTGACGCCGGTCTCCGTGCAGACTTCGATCGACAGCTCCTCGAAGCGTTCGACGAGCGAACCCAACTCTTCGCCGGGAAGATCGCCCGAGATCGAGGAGAAATCGACGAGGTCGGCGAATCCGACCGCCATCAGAGAACCCGCGTCGCCGGGGTGAGCCTGGGTCAATTGCCTGAGGGCGGAAGCGAAATGCCTCAGGTGGATGTTCTCGATCGGCACACCGACTAGCTCGAGGAGATGCGGGACGACCTCGTCGAGCACAGCGCTGTCGACCGTCTGACCATCCGACATGAACCGTTCGAGGAAGAGCCGCGTCTCAGCATCTGCGATACGCGACATCGCCTGGCCGTACGTGCGCGCCATGCCGACCAGTTCGTCGATGTCGAACCCGAGCTCGATCAGCGCGGCGAGAGACCGGAGGGAAGCAAGGTCGTTGTCGTCGAACGAGACCTCGTCGTCGTTGGGCTCGGGGAATCCGAGCGCCCGCCAGATGCGCTTGGTGGTCTCGAAGTCGACCCCCGTCCGCTCCGCTACCTCGGGACCGGTCATGGTCGGCTTCAGCCGGAAGCGGTCGGGATCGAACGGCAGGGTGCCCACCCCCACAGCGTATGAGACGGGGCCCGGACGTGCCGGATGGGCTGCTCTGGTTAGTTGAGCGGGTCTCCGCGGGTGGTCAGTTCCACCAGCAGCGAGGTGATGGCACCGGCCATCTCGCCGAGGACCGTCTCGTCGACGTTGCCTAGGTCGTCGCACGCCTTGTGGTAGCACTGATCCTCGTACTCCCCGGCGGTTCCTCCGTAGAGGCCCCGCTCGCGCGGTGACTTGAGCATGTCGGCTCCGGTGAAGAGCCCCCCTATCGGTATCCCGTTCCACAAGAACGGCCCGTGATCGGAGCGACCTTCGATGTCGATCTTCTCGAGGGGCAGGTCCTTCAGCGCGAAGTAGTCCTTGAAGAAGTCGCGCACGACGGAGGATCCTTCGGGAGCGCCGGTATCGTCATAGACATAGCGGACGTAGTTGGGCGACGCGACCATGTCGAAGTTCAGGTAGACCGCGATGTCTTGCAGGGAGCTACCGAGAGACTCCACGTAGTGGGTCGAGCCCAGCAAGCCCACCTCTTCGGCAGACCAGAACGCGAACCGCACCTTGTTGTCCAGCTCCATGCCGGCCATCTCTTCGGCCACCTCGAGGAGGGTCGCCGTCCCCGACCCGTTGTCGTTGATACCAGGCCCGTCGAGGACCGAGTCGAGGTGTCCGCCTGCCATCACGATCTGATCGGCGTCCCCGTCCTTCGACTCCGCGATGAGGTTGGGGGTCATCCTCTGCTCGTTGATCACTTCCGATCTGACGGTGACCAGCCCGCCGGCCGCGTTAAGAGCGACACCCGCCTCGTTCGTCAACGACAGCGCGGGTATGGCGATCTCATCGGGCGAGATGAGCGTCGGGCGAAGCACGCCCGTGGCCTCGGTGAACTCGGGGAAGGAGAGGAGCACCGCAGCGGCGCCGGCGTCCTGTGCGTTCAACACCTGATCGCGGAAGAGGCAGGGGCCGGGACGAAGTAGCACGACGTCACCGGCCTCAACGTCACCGAACGCTTCTATGGAGCATCCCGGACCGTTGTGTCCCGCTTCCTCCGGATCGAAGGCCACCGGGGTGAGGGGGCCGGTCACGTTCCCGGATGCCGAGTAGATCATCGCGAGGTGATCGGTCCCCTCTTCGAAGCGGGGACCACCCTTGATCTTCAACACGCCGGGCTTTACGACGTCGAAGAACGGAAACGTGAAGTAGTCGAGCCGAACGTCGTAGCCCGCCTCTTTCAAGCGCCCGCGGAAGTACCTGACCGACTCCCAGTGCCCACCCGTTCCTGCGGCGCGGTTGCCGTCGTTGCCATCGGCGATCTTCTGGAGCGCCCTCAGATGCTCTTCGATGCCACCCGTGGTAACGGCCGCCTCTACCTCGGCCGGCGAGAGAGACGGACGCGGGCCGCGTTCGGCGGAGGTCTCTTCGCTGCACGTTGCTCCCAGGAGGAGAACGGCGCACAGGAGAACCGCTCGCGCTCCTCCCGGCATACCTGAACCTCCCTGGGTTTTCCAAATCTTTGGGTTTCAGCTCTTCGGTTGTGCCCCGGCCGCGGCGCTCTCCTCGGCTACCTTCCGCCTAACCTCTTCCATGTCGAGCCCGTTCACCTGCAGGATCAGATCTTCGAGCGCCTCGGGAGGTAGTGCCCCGGGCTCGGCGTACAGCAGGATGTTGTCTCGGAACGCCAGCAGCGTCGGGATCGACATGATCTGGAACGCGCCGGCGAGCTCCTGCTGCGCCTCCGTGTCCACCTTAGCGAACACCGCGTCCGGGTACTTCTCCGAGGCATCCTCGAAGACCGGGCCGAATGCTTTGCAGGGGCCGCACCACTCCGCCCAGAAATCGACGAGCACGGTGTCGTTGTCCTCAACCACTTGTTGGAAATTGTCCTTCGTCAACTCGATCGTCGCCATCTTCCGCCTCCATCTCAGGGATCGCTCGTGGTCTTTTACCCCAGAACGCAGGAGTGCACCGCTGGATTCCTTCAGTACGGAACCGCCGGACCGCTTGAGGACGGAACGGTCTACTCTCTATCAAAACCAACCAAGGAGACCCGTGGAGCTCGTCTACCGGCCGGTGATCGGCATCGCCCTCGGACTGTTCAAGGCCCTGTCCTGGGACATCCGCGTGAGCGGCATGGAACACATCCCCACGACCGGACCGGCGGTTATCGCTACGAACCACGTTGGATACCTCGACTTCGTGTTCGTGGGTTACGCCGCGCTGCCCAGCGGCCGCCTCGTGCGCTTCCTCGCCAAACAAGAGGTCTTCGACCACAAGATCTCCGGCCCCCTCATGCGAGGCATGAAACACATACCGGTAGACCGCTTCGGACGAGCCAAGGACTCGGTCGATGCCTCCGTCGCCGCGCTCGAACGGGGCGAGATCATCGGGATGTTCCCGGAGTCCACCATCAATCCGTCCTTCGTTCCGGGAGAGGGCAGGTCGGGCGCCGCACGCATGGCGATGGCGGCGGGCGCTCCCCTGCTGCCGGGCGCGGTCTGGGGCTCGCAGCGCATCATGACCAAAGGGCGCCCGAGGAACTTCCAGCGGAAGGTGGCGATCACGGTCGACATTGGGTCGCCGGTCGCGTACGACCCGGGCGACGACGCGGCCGAGGTAACCGGCCGGCTCATGCAGGAGATCTCCGGCCTGGTGAAGAAGACCGCCGATGCCTACCCCCAGTCCCCCGCGGACGATTCGGACCGCTGGTGGCTGCCCGCCCATCTCGGGGGCACCGCCCCAACCCCCGAAGTGGCGACCGCGATGCTGGCAGCCGAGCGAGAGGCACGCCGCAAGCGACGCGAGGGTTAGACGAGGCGGCGTGGATGATTTGTGGAAGCCAACGAGGGAACAGATCGCCGCGGCGCAGGACGCGCCGGTGCCCGACGTCATCGCCGAAGACCTCGATGTTCTGTTCTGCGGCATCAACCCCGGGTTGTACTCCGGCGCCGTAGGTCATCACTTCGCCCGTCCCGGGAACCGTCTGTGGAAAGCGCTGCATGCGTCCGGATTCACCGACCGCGTACTCGGGCCGTTCGAGGAGAAGCGCCTGCTCAACTACGGGCTCGGCATCACCAACTTCGTGAACCGGGCGACCGCGACCATGGCCGGGGTGCGCGGTGAGGAGCTCACACGGGGGGCGGTGGCGCTCGAACGGAAGGTGAAGCGCTACCAGCCGCGCTTCCTGGCGATCCTCGGGCTCACGTCGTACCGGACCGCGTTCGCTCGCCGGAGCGCGGTAGTGGGGCTCCAGGACCACACGATCGCCGACACGAAGGTGTGGTTGCTGCCGAATCCCTCCGGTCTGAACGCGCACTATCAGGTCCCCGATCTCGCCCGGGTCTTCGGGGAGCTCCGGCGCGCGGCAGAGCAAGCGTGACCCGGAACGTCCGGAATTCAACAAACTGTTGACACGCCACCCGGACGGGCGGGAGGATGGGGCAACCACTCAGCCTGGGAGGGCCGGACGATCGACAGGGTTGCTCTCTACCTGCAGGACAAACACCCCATACGGGACGGGATCGGATACGTCCAGCAGGCCGAGGCAGCGGGCTTCGAGGCCGTGTGGCAGGCGGAGTCGCGCCTGGTCAGGGAGGCCACCGTGCCGATGGCGGCCTTCGCCGCCTCGACCGAACGGATCAAGGTCGGCTCGGGCGTCGTCAACACTTGGACCCGGAACACCGCGCTCCTCGCCTCGACGTTCGTGACCCTCGACGATCTGGCCCCCGGGAGGGTGATCCTCGGCGTCGGCGCGTGGTGGGATCCGCTTGCCCGCAAGGTCGGGATCGATCGCAAGAAGCCGCTCAAGTGCATGCGCGAGACCATCGAAGCGTGCCGCGCTCTGTTCAGTCTCGAGGAGGTCTCGTATCACGGTGAGTTCGTCGACCTCGACGGGGTACGGATCGACGTCGTCCACGGGGACGCGTCGGCGCGCGACATCCCGATCTACATCGGCGCCACCGGACCAAAGATGCTCGAGCTGTCCGGCGAGATCGCCGACGGGGTGGTGCTCAACTACATGGTTTCGCCGCTCTACAACGACCATGCGATGGAGCGGATCGCCGCCGGCGCGGCGAAGGCAGGACGAAGCATGGACGACATCGATCGCCCGCAGCTCGTCGTGTGTTCGCTCGACAAAGATCGCAGCAAGGCACTCGACAACGCCCGGCTCCTTCTGACCCAGTACCTCGGGCAGCAACCACACATCATGAAGGCCTCGGGCGTGGATCAGTCGTTGATCGACGAGGTCAACGCGATCGTCGATTGGCCGGCCACACACGAGCAGATCGAGAAAGCAGCCGCCCTTGTTCCCGATGAAGTCGTCCAATCGGTCAGCGCCTCCGGCACGGCGGAGGAATGCCGTGCCAAGGTCGACGAGTACCTCGCGCATGGCGCGACGTGCCCGATCCTCTATCCCTTGGGAGACGACGTCGAGATGATGATCGAAGCGTTCGCCCTGAAAGGAAAAGCATGAGCGACTACCTCGACGCCGCGGAGCGCCATCGCGATGGCGTTACCGCCTTCCTGCGCGACATCGTTGCTCTTCCCTCTCCCTCCGGAGGCGAGAAGGCCGTCTCGGAGCGGATCGTTCTCGAGATGAAGAAGCTCGGCTACGACGAGGCGTTCACCGACGAGATGGGCAACGCGGTCGGCCGGATCGGGAACGGCAAGACGACGATCGTCATGGACTCACACATCGACACGGTCGGCATCGGCGATCCGGTGGCCTGGACGTTCGACCCCTACGAAGGAAAGGTCGAAGACGGCATCGTCTACGGCCGAGGGGCGGGCGACGACAAGGGTTGCTTGGCCGCGATGGTCTACGGCGGGAAGATCATGGCCGAGAGGAACCTCGACGGTGCCGACGCGACCGTGTACGTGATCGGCACGGTCATGGAGGAGGACTGCGACGGGCTCGCCCTCGGTTATGCGCTCGAGAAGACGATCCCCCATCCAGACTGCGTGATCATCGGCGAATCGACCGATCTCGACATCTACCGCGGGCACCGGGGACGGATGGAGATCCGTGTGACGATCACCGGGCGCTCCGCCCACGCGAGCGCGCCCGAACGGGGCGACAACGCGGTTGCGAAAATGGCCCCGCTCATCGCCGAGATCACCGAGCTCAACGACCACCTCACGCCCGACGACTTCCTGGGCAAGGGGACGGTTGCCGTCACGAAGGTCGAGTGCGAGACCGCCTCGCTCAATGCGATCCCCGCGTCGTGCACGATCTACCTCGACCGCCGGTTGACCGCCGGGGAGACGCTCGAGTCCGCGGTCGCGGAGATCGAGACTCTTCCGTCCGCCAAGGACGCCCAGGTCTCCGTCCTCCAGTACGCCGAGCCGTCATGGACCGGGCTCACGATCCCGATCGAGAAGTACTACCCGACCTGGTTGTTCGAGGCCGACGATCCCCTGGTCCTAGCGGCGGCCAGCGCGGTCGAGACCGCCATCCACGAGAAACCCGCGATCTCGAAGTGGGTCTTCTCGACGAACGGGGTCTCGTCCGCCGGACGCATGGGCATCCCGACGGTCGGCTTCGGTCCCGGAACAGAGATCCACGCGCACACGACCGAGGATCAGTGTCCTATCGAACATCTCGTGAAGGCCGCCGCAGGCTATGCGGCGATGCCGAAAGCGATCGTCGATGCGGGGGTGGGGACATGACAGAAGTACTGCTCAACGTCAATGGGACCGAGGTGGCCGTCGACGTGCGAGAAGACGAGACGCTCCTCGACACGCTGCGGGACCGGCTCGGGCTCCTCGCGGCCAAGGACGGGTGCCAGCCGGAAGGTTATTGCGGAGCCTGCACGGTCCTCGTCGACGGGAAAGCGAGGGTGTCGTGCTCGCAGGC
>JAENWQ010000029.1 GCA_016649855.1 Actinomycetota bacterium
CTAGCCACACCGCTTCGCTTCCGTCGGCCGGCCGAGGGCCTTGTCTTAGCACCCGTCTCTGCATCAGGCTGTTCTCGACCCGCGCCGCGTCCGGCGCACGATGACGAGGGAGGCCGAGATATGGCTGATCACTACGAGGCAGAGGTCAATCGTGGGGATCTCGACGTGGGATCGCTCACCAGGGCGTTGAACAAGAGGCATGAGGGCGGATGGAAGCTCTCCCACATCTTCGAACAGGCCGGCAACACGATCATGGTCTGGGAGCAGGTGAAGTAGGACCCAACGCGAAGAGGGCCCGGCAGCTGCCGGGCCCTCTTGTGGGACTCGTTCCTTAGCGAACGATGTTGTACGAGTAGCCGAACGGAGTCGTTGCGATCGGCGTCGTGCCCGACACCACGATGACGGTCACCTCGCCTCCGACCCTGCCGTTCTTCTTGAGGGCGAGTCCTGACTCGGTTGCCTTGAACTTCTTTCGGGTCAGTAGCTGCCGCTTAACGTTGTTGCCGGCGATACGCAGTACCTCGATCAGTGGCCTGTTCTCCGCGGTCGGCTTGATCCGAAGCCACGTGTTGAGGCCCTCACCGCCGAACTCGAAGTCTTCTGCCGCCTGCGCGTCCTCGAAGTCGGTCTTCTCCCACAGGGTGGTTTCCCCGTCGGCCAGCGCGACTTCGTCGACCACGAATCCGGGTTCGGTGACTGCTTGGTCGGTGTCATATTCCCAGCGGATAATGACGCCCTGGTTCGCGTAGGCGCTCAGGTCGAGAGCGCAGTCCTGCCACCCGGCGGAGTCCCCGGTGATGCCGCCGGTCTCGGTGACCGCGCGGTTGTTGCCGTTCGGGTCGGTGGCCCGGCCACCACAGGTTGACGTGTTCTGGTACTCCCACGTCTGGCCTTCATCGGTCGAAACCAAGACGTATGCGTAGTCCCAGTCCTCCTCGATCTGCGTCCAGTATTTGAACTGCAGCGTGGGGGCGGTCGTGCCGGTGAGGTCCTCGCGGCGCTGCAAGAAGGTGATCATCTCGTCCGCTCGGTTGCTCCAGGCGAAGTAGCCACCCGCGGGGTCCGGTTGACCGTCCTGCGCAGGGATGATCGTGACGGGATTCTCGGCTGTGGCCTCAAACCCTCCGAAGCCTCCCACCTCGTAGTAGTCGGCGCCGTAGGGGAACACGGTCGAGGCATCCGGGGAAGAATCAGCCGTGCCCGTTTGGGCAACCGTGACTTCCCGGTTGGCGTATCCGAACTGACCCTGGTTGGCATCGGGCATATCAAGATAGTTCGCGACGATGTAGTCGCGGTATACCTTTCCGAAGCTTCCCTTGCGGTAGTACTTCGTGAGCTTTTTCGTAAGCTTCTTGCTACGGGATTTGAGCACCTTCGTAACACCCGCCGCCCCGTCGGCCTTGGTACGGGTAAGGAGTCCCGCCAGCTTGAAGACCTCCCTCGTCTCGGTGAAGTCGTTCTCCGGGGCGCCGTAATGGTTGAAGAGGTAGTCGAAGAACAGAACCGCCTGACCGTAGTCATCCACGGTGCTGGACCAATCCTTGAGGCTCTGGTCGGGAGCAGCTTCGTAGGCGCTTATGTGACCGTCGACGATGTCGCCGAATCCGTTGACGATCGCGGCGATGTCGGCCATGCCCTCGTTGACCCAGGTCTCTTCGTTGTAGTCGTTCGAGAACTGGATCATGTGGAAGAACTCGTGCGCCAGAACGCCCGCGTAGGTGTCGTCGCCGGGGTTAAGGAAGAGCGAGTTCATGAAGAACATCTCACCCTCGTTGGAGTACGGCGACTCGTGCTCGCCGGTTCCGTTCGGGTACTCGTGCTCGGATGAGAAGTACCCGGCGACATAGCCGAGGCTCGTGTTCGCTCCAAGGTCGATCGGGAAGTTGAGGATGTGGACGCGTGGGTCGCAGTCGGCATCCCGCCAGTCGGCCGGAAGTCCGGGAGCAAGGTTCACGGCGTCGTACTCGGGGTTCGGTTCCTTGCCGAAGTACGAGCGATCGGTGTCATAGATCTTGTCCCAGTCTTCACCTGCGGCCTCGGCCTCCGCCTGCGAAACGAAACCTTCCGGCAGATCCACGGGGATCGGAATGTAGAACTCATCCTGCACCCAGACGTAGCCGTGCTCTGACTTCGCGGCCAGCGTGAAGGACTCCTCCACGTTGCCGAGCTGCTGCTGAGAGGTCCAGAAGGTCCTCTGGTCGCCGACCTCGTAGGTGGTCTCGGGCTCACAGCCGGCCTTCCCGTAGGCGCCACCGAGGGCGGGACGGGGAGCTTTCTCTTGCTTGGCGATGAACCGGTCTGCCTGCTCGACGGCCGGATAGCTCAGGTGGCCGAGGAGGAAATCGTTGAAGTCCAAGACGCCGCCGTTGGGCTTGATCGGTGCCGGGGAGGCCGAGGCCCCCGTCGTGAGCACCAGGCTTGCGCAGGCGACGCTCAGAAGAGCAGAGAGCAAGCGCTTCATTGTCGATATCCCTTTCCTTGCGGATGGTTGTCTGAGTCGAAGGGTTCGCCGGTGGGCGCCGAGCCCCTGCAAGACCGGGGGCCGGGGAGACCCCGCTCACCGACGCACCCAGGTGGATATTCCGCCTGCGCGGACTACGGGAACCAGGGAGCCCGATTAATCGCAGCGGGACCTATCCTTGGGGTGTCGGTCTGGTCACAGAGAAAAAGGTGTGCTCGAGTTCGTATCAGGGAAACCTTTTAGACGTCCGATACGTCCTTATAGATAGAGATCGGTACCCCGTACGAAACCCAAGGACCGGAGAACACAGGAACCGAGGTATGGACAAGACCCCGAACGACAGAGAAGCAGCAGACCAAGCGACCAAGTGGGTGCTCGCGCTTTCGATAGCGGTCGTCGCGCTGTTCGGCGTCGTGGTCCTTGTCGCCTTGTTCGTGGCCGCCTTCGAGCCCCCGGGCTGGTTGGGTGCGGTGCTGGGGATCGGTCTCCCTCTTGCCGCGACCGCGTTCGCCTGGTTGCTGGCCACCGCGCTGATCGGTTCTCGAACGGTGAAGGAAGACACCCCTACCCAAGTGACTCGGATCGGGCCGCAGGCCTAGTGCTGTCAGGCCTTCTCCGTTCGCGGCAGCACGACCTCCTGGAAGATCAGCTTGAGTGAGGCCGCGGTGGGGATCGCCATCAAGGCGCCCACGAAGCCCAGCAGACTGCCTCCGATGAGAGCCGACAGAAGCACCGCCGCGGGAGAGATGTCCACGGCTCTCGTCATGATCCTCGGCGCGATCACGTAGTTCTCCACCTGCTGATAGACGATGAAGTACACGAGTGTCCCGATGCCGAGTCCCGTCGACGTGAAGAAGGCGACGATCACCGCGGGGATCGCCCCCAAGGTCGCACCGACCATCGGGATCAGAGCGGAGATGGCCACCCACAGGGCGAGCGCGACCGGGAACGGCATCCCGACGATCAACAGGAACAGGAACGCGAGGACGCCGGCGATCAGCGCCACCGAGATCTGTCCGGCGATATACCCGCCGATCTTCTCGAGGATCGGATCGAGTAACTCGCTCACTTTCTCTCGCTTACTGCGCGGGACGAGCTTCATCGAGCCCTCCCGGATGTGTGACAGGCTCGACAGGAAGTAGATGGTGAGGATCATCACCGTCAAACCGTTGAACAGCGCGGAGAGAACCGAGCCGGCGATCCCGATCACGTTGCCCAGTGATCCTCCGATGTTCTTGGGGATGTCGGAGACCGCGGACTGGAGGTTGTCCGCGATGTTGTTCGAGCTGATCCATTCCTTGATTCGCGGGTTGTTCTGTCCCAGGTTCCGGATGTAATCGGGAAGGTTGCCGGCGAAAGCTGTGATCTGATCGACGAGGGGTGGAATCACCGCGGCGATGAAGGCGGCGATGAAGCCGAGCGCCCCTAAGAAGATGGTCGCGATGGCGAAGCTCCGCCTCATGCCCATCTTCTCCAACCGGCGGACCGCGGGGTCCAGGCCGGCGGCGAGAAAAGCGGCGACGAGGACCAGCATCAGGATGTGCTTGACGATGTAGACGCCGTAGAGCAGAAGTATCGTTGCCGCGGCAACGATGACGATCCGCACGATCGTCGCGTTCGAGGGTCCTCTGTGGGCCGCAGTCGCCATATATAGAGAAGGCAATCACCCTCGCCCCCGGGACATCCGGATTTACCCGCAAGGGGGCCGCTCGGTAAGGTGGACCCAAACCACAGGGAGGGAAGAGGAATGTCTGATTCAAAGTCGCTTCTAGCCAGACACCGCAAGGTCATGCCCGACTGGATCGCGCTCTACTACGACGAGCCGGTCGCGCTCGACCACGGAGAGGGCCTGCGGGTCTGGGACGTGGACGGGAACGAGTACCTCGACTTCTTCGGCGGGATCCTCACGACCGCGTCGGGCCACGCGCTTCCCGAGGTGGTTGAAGCCGTCAAGGCCCAGGCCGACAAGATGCTCCATTCATCGACCGCGTACCTCATCGAGCCACAGATCGAGCTCGCCGAGCGGCTCGCCGAGCTCTCCACGATCCCCGACGCCAAGGTCTTCTTCTGCAACTCGGGCACCGAGGCGAACGAGACTGCCATGCTCATCTCGTCGACGTATCGTCGCTCGAGTCAGATCCTCGCCCTGAGGAACAGCTACCACGGGAGATCCTTCGCGACGGTTGCCGTGACCGGGAACCGCGGCTGGTCCCCGTCCGCCAACAGCCCGTTGAGCGTCAGCTACGTGCACTCCGGCTACAAGTACCGCAGCCCGTTCGGACATCTTCCCGACGACCAGTTCATCAAGGCGTGTGCAGATGATCTGCGCAACGTCCTCGAGACCACGACCTCGGGCGACGTCGCCTGCATGATCGCCGAGCCGATCCAGGGGGTTGGCGGGTTCGCCACGCCACCCGACGGCTTCTTCGGAGCGATGAAGGAGGTCCTCGATGAGTACGGGATCCTCTTCATCTCCGATGAGGTGCAGACCGCGTGGGGCCGGACCGGCGACCACTACTGGGGGTTCCAGGCTCACGACATCACTCCGGACATCATCACGTTCGCCAAGGGGATCGGTAATGGCCTCGCGATCGCCGGAGTCATCGCGCGCGGCGAGATCATGGACTCGATCAACGCAAACTCGATCTCGACATTCGGCGGTAATCCGCTGTCGACCGCGGGGGCGCTCGCCAACCTCAAGTTCATGCTCGACAACGACCTTCAGACCAACGCGAAGAAGATCGGCGAGCACATGTTTGGGCGTCTGCGTGAGTTCCAGGAGGGCAGCGCGATCGTGGGAGACGTGCGCGGCAAGGGTCTCATGATCGGTGTCGAACTTGTCGAACCCGGCGGCACGAAGCCGGCCCCCGGTCTGGCGGGGAAGGCGATGGAGGAGACCAAGAAGCGCGGCCTCCTGATCGGCAAGGGCGGCCTCTACGGCAACACGCTGCGGGTGAGCCCTCCGATGACGATCTCGATGGAACAGGCCGACGACGGCTGCACGCGCTTGATCGAGTCCCTCGAAGCCATCTCATGAAGGTCGTCAACCACTGGATCGGGGGCCGCGAGTACGACGTTGTGCCCGACCGGCTCGGCGACGTCTACGACCCGGCTACCGGGGAGCGCACCGCGCAGGTCGCGTTCGCCGATCCCGGGGTGGTCGATACCGCGGTCGCCGTCGCCAAGGACGCTTACCAAGAGTGGCGTAACTCATCGATGATGCAGCGGGCGAAGATCCTCTTCGCTTACCGGGACCTCGTGGAAGAGCACCTCCAGGACATCGTCACCGCGATCACATCCGAGCACGGCAAGGTTCGTTCGGACGCTCTGGGCGAGATCAACAAGGGACTCGAAGTCGTCGAGTTCGCCTGCGGCATCCCGCATCTGCTCAAGGGCGAGTTCTCCGAGAACGTCTCGCGCGAGGTCGACTCGTACTCGATCCGTCAGCCGCTCGGAGTGGTCGCCGGGATCACGCCGTTCAACTTCCCGGCGATGGTCCCTATGTGGATGTACCCGGTGGCGATCGCATGCGGGAACTCGTTCATCCTCAAGCCGTCCGAGAAGGATCCGTCGACGGCCAATCTTCTCGCCGAGCTGTTCGGGAAGGCGGGGCTTCCGGGTGGCGTGTTCCAGGTGGTTCACGGGGACAAGGTCGCGGTCGACTCGTTGCTTCGCCACCCGGATGTCGCCGCGATCAGCTCGGTGGGATCGACCCCGGTCGCGAGGTACATCTACGAAACTGCGGCGAGCCATGGGAAACGGGTCCAGGCGCTCGGCGGTGCCAAGAACCATATGGTCGTGTTGCCGGACGCCAACATGGACCTCGCGGCCGATGCCGCGGTCTCGGCCGCGTACGGGTCCACCGGGCAACGGTGCATGGCGATCTCGGCGGTCGTGGCGGTCGGCGACGCGGGCGACGCGTTGCTCGGCAAGGTGAAGGAACGGGTCGAGAAGCTGAAGGTCGGCCCCGGCGGAGATCCAGACGCGGAGATGGGTCCACTGGTGACGGCTCAGGCAAGGGACAAGGTTGCCTCCTACATCGAGACCGGAGTGACGGAGGGAGCAGATCTTGTGATCGATGGTCGCGACCTCAAGGTCGACGGTCACGAGAGCGGCTACTTCATCGGCCCATGCTTGTTCGACAATGTCACGACCGAGATGACCGTCTACACGGACGAGATCTTCGGCCCGGTGCTCATCATGGTGAGGACGGAGACCTACGAAGAGGCCCTGAGCATCGTCAACGCCAACCCGTACGGTAACGGAACCGCCATCTTCACGAACGACGGCGGCGCGGCGCGCATGTTCCAGCACGATGTCGAGGTCGGGATGGTCGGTATCAACGTGCCGATCCCGGTTCCGATGGCGTTCTTCTCGTTCGGTGGCTGGAAGGCGTCGCTCTTCGGCGATAGTCACGTTCACGGCAAAGAGGGTGTGCACTTCTACACGAGAGGCAAAGTCGTCACCGCACGCTGGCCCGATCCATCGCAACGTGGTGTGAACCTGGGGTTCCCCCAGACCAACTGATCCCTCGGCGTCGGCAGACCGGTACATTCAGCCGGTGACCGAGACCCGCGGAACCGCCGAGCGCTTCCATATCGCCGAACTGGCGCTCCTCGGGATCGCGATGGTGTGGGGGCTCACCTTCCCCATGGTGCAAGACGCGATCGGACGGCTTCCAACCTTCACGTTCCTGGCGTTCCGCTTCATCCCGGCATCGCTCCTCGTGGCGTTCATCTTTCGGAAGAAGCTCGCCGCACTTCCCGCATCCGGGTGGCTCGCAGGAGTCGGTATGGGGATCTTCCTCACGACCGGGTACGCGTTCCAGACGCTCGGCCTCGACCGGACGAGCTCGTCCAACACCGGTTTCATCACCGGACTGTTCGTGGTGCTCACGCCGATCTTCGGAGCGGTCCTCCTGCGGCAACGCGCCGGTGCCGCAGCCTGGATGGCGGCTCTCGTCTCGGCGTTCGGCCTCTACCTCCTGTCGGGCTCGGAGGGTTTCAACTCCGGCGATGCACTGGTGCTGGTCACCGCGTGCTCGTTCGCCCTGCACATCCTCGTGACGGACCGGGCGGTTAAGGACTACGACATGGGAGCTTTGCTAGCGGTCCAGCTCGGTGTCTGCGGCTTCGCCTGCCTCGTGATCGCCGGGGGCCAGGGAGACATCGAGATGCCCGACTCTTCTCAGGTCTGGCTGGCGCTCGCCGTCACCGCGTTCATCGCGAGTGCCCTTGGGTTCTTCGTGCAGACCTATGCGCAGCAGCACGCACCCCCGGCCCGCACGGCGCTGATCCTCGCCGCCGAACCGGCGTTCGCGGGGTTCTTCTCGTGGCTCCTCAAGGACGAAACGCTGTCCCCGAGTGGATGGGTCGGAGCCGGTCTCATCCTCGCCGCGATCGTCGCGGTCGAATGGGTCCCGTATCTACGTCCGAAGCGCCCTCTCCCCGAGTACTAGCTATAGCTATAGCTAGCCCCGGGCGCGGCGGGGTCAAGGCGGCTCCGGTACGGCTGATGCTCCTTATCCTCGCCGCCGCCTGCGGCGGTTCCCTTGACCCCTCCGCTCGACGCCCGGCGCTCCCTCACGACGAAAGCCGTCGACCAACAAGGAGGGGCGCCATGGCACTGCTCGAGAAGAAGCGATCCGGTTCGCCGAGTCACTGGACGACTACGACCACGTCTCGGTGACCGACATCGACCACTTCTCCTACGGTGTGCTACGCTTGTAGCATGTCGAAGCCGGAACGTGAGATCCCTCAACGGGAGCTTCGCAACGACATCTCCCGGATCCTCAAGGAGGTCGCCCAGGGGAAGAGCCTGCGGGTGACCGTCAAGGGTCGCCCTGTGGCCGACCTTGTGCCGGTATCCGAGGGGCGCCGGTTCGTTCCCCGCGCGGACGTCGAGCGCCTCTTGCGTGAGGCCCCCTTGGACGAAGGTTTCAAGCGCGACGTCGATGCCGTGCTTGGTGCGACGATCGAGGAGCTTTGAAAGGCCTTCTCGACACGACAGTTCTGATCGCACGCGAGCAGGGCCGTCCGCTTGGAGCGCTTCCCGAGGAGTCCGCCATCTCGGTCGTGACACTTGCCGAGTTGCACATCGGGGTGTTGTTGGCGGACGAGCCACGGGTGAGGGCCCAACGGATGCGGTCGCTGTCAGAGGTCGAGCGCAGCTTCGATGCTTTGCCGGTCGACAAGGACGTTGCCCGTAACTTCGCCACGATCGTGGCCGATGCTCGAAAACGAGGGAGAAAGCCGAAGATCATGGATGCTTGGATCGCCGCTACCGCCGTCACTCACGATCTTCCCGTGTACACGCAGGACATCGACTTCGATCAGCTCGCTGATGTCCGGGTTGTCCGAGTCTGAGCGGCAGTCTCCGCGTTTCGCCCATCACCCAGGGCGTGCTGCCCCCCCTGACGCGTCTCTCATGGGCCAGCGGCTTCTGATGATTAGGCGCACCTGGGTCTTGCTGCTGGCTGCGGTTTGCTTCGGCGCGATCGCAGAAGCCAGATCCCCGAGATGAGACCAAGCTAGGGAATTACGGTTCTCCGTTCTTACTGCGCAAATCCGGCTATCCGAAGGGGCTTGTGGATATCGTCCGAACGGTCGGACGGACTATCCGGGAGTGGCTGATGCCTTCTACGAAGCGGGACCAGATCCTCGAACGAGCCGTCTCCATCGCATCGGTCGAGGGCCTCGAAGGACTCACGATCGGCCGCCTGGCCAAAGAGCTCAACATGAGCAAGTCCGGGCTGTTTGGGCACTTCGGCTCCAAGGAAGACCTGCAGCTCGCGGCGATCAAGGAGGCGTCCGAGATCTTCGAGCAGAGGGTCATCGCTCCGGCGGGGTCGTCCGAAGCCGGCCTCGATAGGGCGAGGGCGATCACCGATAACTGGCTCGAGTATCTGGCCGACGGCTTCGAGGGCGGTTGTTTCTTCCATGCCGCGTCGCTGGAGTTCGACGGCCGTCCCGGGAGGGTCAAGGACGAGATCGCCAGAGTGACCGGGCGCTGGTACGTCGTTCTCGAGGAGCAGCTCCGCCGGGCGATCACCCGCGGGCAACTGGCCTCTGACACCGATGCCACACTCATGGCCTTCGAGCTGCACGCGCTGCTCGGCGAGGCGAACTGGGCCTTCAGGCTCTTCGGCCGCCCCGAAGCGCTGTCTCGGGCCCGGGTCCTCCTGCACTCGAAGCTGGCGCACGCCCAGGGGGCCGGGGAGCGGCGCACCGCCTAGATTCCTGCCTTCCCCTTCACTAGCGAACATACGTTCGCTATACTGGCCACATGGCCAGCGACCGTCTGTTCGAGCTGAGAAGGCGGACCTTCGACACCCCCAACTTCCGGGGCATCGAGTTCATCGAGGTCGAATCGAAGTCGATCATCAACCACGTCCCCGGCAACTACCTCCCGTTCAACTACACGATCAACCCGTATCGAGGATGTTCGCATGCCTGCTCATATTGCCAAGGGGGGGACACCCAGATTCTGCTGGCTGATGGAAGGACAAGAAGGCTTGCAGACCTACGTGTCGGCGATCAGATCTACGGCACGCAGATTCAGGGTCGGTATCGCCGTTACGTGACGACTGAGGTCTTGGCTCACTGGTCTACATGGAAGCGCGCCTACAGGGTGACCCTCGATGACGGCGCAGATCTGATTGCGAGCGGTGATCATAGGTTCCTTTCCAACCGCGGATGGAAGCATGTGACGGGCACCGAGTGCGGCGCTGATCAACGACCCCACCTCACTTTAAGTAACAGGCTTCTCGGTCCCGGTGGGATACCTGAAGGGCCCAAGCATGATTCCGACTATCAGCGCGGGTACTTGTGCGGAATGATCCGGGGGGACGGTCACCTGAGTACATATAGGTATCGGTCCGTGTCTGGTCGCCCATATACGAAGAGCCACTTCCGGCTGGCGTTGGTTGATCAAGAAGGGCTCTCGCGGACGCGTAGCTACTTGCAAGACCGCGGCGTCGACGTTGTCGAGTTCCAATTCTCCGAGGCAACGGACTGCCGGAAGGCTCTCTATGCGATCCGCAACCAAAGAAGGGCGGACGTGGAGGTCATCGCTCAAGTCATCGCTTGGCCCCATGCACCCTCCCTTTCGTGGTGCAAGGGTTTCCTGGCTGGCATCTACGACGCCGAGGGCGGTTGCAGCCAAGGGGTCCTGCGTATCTCCAACTCGGATGAAGAGATCATCTCCTGGATCCTCGGTTGCATGAGCTCCTTGGACTTCAAGGTCGTGGTCGAGGAGTCCCAATCCCAGAGAGGCAAGGCCAAGCCCGTGGCAGTGATCCGGATCCGGGGCGGCCTCAAGGAACGGCTCAGGTTCTTCCTGAGTGTTGACCCGGCCATCACACGGAAGAGGTCGTTTGAGGGGGCCGCGGTCAAGAACTCTCCCCCTCGCCGGGTCGTATCGGTCGAAGATCTAGGGGTCGAGATGCCCATGTACGACATGACCACCGGGACCGGTGACTTCATCGCTGATGGCGTGATCAGTCACAACTGCTTCGCTCGTTCGACGCACACGTTCCTCGGCATGGACGCCGGCAAGGACTTCGAGACGAAGATCGTCGTCAAGGTCAATGCTGCTGAGTTGTTGCACAAGGAACTCAGGAAGAAGTCGTGGATGGGTGAGGGGATCGCGATGGGCACCGCCACCGATCCCTACCAGCGCGCCGAAGGCCGCTATCAACTGATGCCCAAGATCATCAAGGAGCTGGTCGACGTCGGTAACCCGTTCTCGATCCTCACCAAGGGGACGCTCCTACTCCGCGACCTCGACCTCCTGATCCAGGCGGCGAAAGTCACCGATGTCTCGACCGCGTACTCGATCGGGACGCTCGACGAAGATGTCTGGCGCAAGTCCGAGCCCGGTACCCCACACCCGAGGAAGCGTCTCGATGCGGTCGCCAGGCTGAACGCTGCGGGGATCCCATGCGGTGTCCTGATGGCGCCGGTACTCCCGGGCATCTCCGATTCGCCGGAACAGATGCGCGCGGTCGTCGAGGGAGCGCTCGACGCGGGGGCGACGAACGTGTCGCCGATCCTCCTGCACCTCCGACCGAAGGTGAAGGAGGTCTACATGGGGTGGCTCGAGGACAACTATCCCGATCTCGTTCCTCGGTACCAGGCCATGTACAGGGGTTCGGCCTATGCATCGCGCGCAGCCCGGCAAGCCTTCGGCGCCGAGGTGGGCGAGATCATCCGCGATGCCGGGGGAGTGAAGCGGTCTCCGGATCCCAAACCGGCGCGCTTCTCGAAGCGGTCCGCCGATGCAGCGGCGCGAGCACGCAAGGAGCGCGCCGAGCTGGCGAGCCAGCAGCTGACGCTTATCTAGATCAGTTGAGGTGAGCCTATGATTTCGTTTGTGGGCGCAGATAAGTTTTCCGTGAGGGCGTTCTCGGCCGACCTCGAGCTGGCCGAAAAGTTCACCATCGCGGTCGAATCCTGGGACGTCGCGAGCAATGTCTACGCGGTTGTCTCGTACGGAGAACACACCGGCGTGGGGGAAGTGTCTCCCGACGCTAGATGGGGTGACTCTGTCGAATCAGTCCTGGACGAGATCGCCTCCGTGGACCTGAACGAGCTCGCCTCACCGTTCGATCTCGAGGGCCTTGCAGAACTCATGCCGGCCACCGCGGCGCGCTGCGCGGTGGACATCGCGATGCACGATCTCGCTGCCAAGACGGCGGGCATCTCGGTTGCGCGACTGCTCGGCCTGGGAGGGCGCTCGATCCCCGAGACCTCGGTCACCGTTCCCATCGCGGACGTAGCGGCGATGGTCGAGCGGGCCAAGAAGCTCTCGAACTACCCCGCTCTCAAGCTGAAGGTCGGATTCGATGGCGATGTGGAGGCGGTGCGCTCGATCCGAGGCGTCTTCGGGGGCCGCATCCGGATCGATGCCAACGAGGGATGGACCGCAGAGCAGGCGGTTGAACGGCTGTCGGAGCTGTCGGATCTCAACATCGAGCTGTGCGAACAACCCGTTCCCAGGGGCGACTACGACGGCTGGAGCATGGTCAAGGAACGGTCTCCGATCCCGGTCTTTGCGGACGAGGATGCAGGCACCGCGGAGGACGTGGCGCGTCTCGCCGGGCGAGCAGACGGTGTGAACCTGAAGCTTCGTAAGGCCGGCGGCATCAGGGAACTTGTGAAGGGGACGATGGTTGCCAGGGCGCTCGGGATGGGCGTGATGATCGGGTGCGATCTCGAGTCCGGGATCGCCGCCACCGCGGGAGCGAGCGTCGCGTCCCTGTGTGACTTCGTCGACATGGACGGCCCGCTCCTGTTGGCCGGCGATCCGTATCCGGGGGTCCGCTACGACGGTGCCCACCTGGTGCTGCCGGGTGGACCGGGCCTCGGCGTGGAAGGTGCGCCGGAGTGAGCAGGTCCTGGCTTGTTCTGGCCGATGGATTCCTCACCCAGCGCAACGCCAAGACCGCGCACGGGGTCCTGCGCTATACACAGGACGATGTCGCCGGTGTGATCGACCGGGAGCATGCCGGCAAGGACCTCATCGAGATCCTTCCTGAGCTGGGTCGAAAGGCCCCGATCGTTGCTTCTGTGTCGGAGGGGATCGCGGGCGGAGCGACGTCGTTGCTGCTCGGGGTCGCCACGCCGGGGGGATGGCTTCCGGGGCACTGGCGCGACTGGGTCAAAGAGGCGATCGAGGCCGGGCTCGAGATCGTCAACGGACTGCACGGGTTCCTGCGAGAAGACGAGGATCTCGTCCGTCTCGCGGAGGAGAGCGGTGCGCGCCTGTGGGACGTTCGCGACCCTCCCGGCGATATCCCTCTCTTCTCCGGCAAGAGCCTCGAGGTTCCTCAGCGAACGGTGCTCACGGTCGGGAGCGACTGCGCGGTCGGGAAGATGACCACTGCGCTCGAGCTCGCGAATGCGGCGAGGGTGAAGGGGGTCGAGGCCGAGTTCGTGGCGACCGGGCAGACCGGGATCATGATCGCCGGCCGGGGGATCGCCGTGGACCGGGTCATCTCCGACTTCACGTCAGGTGCCGCCGAGAAGGTGGTGCTCGAGTCGAACCCGTCGTCCTCGGTGCTGCTGGTCGAGGGTCAGGGGAGCCTGTGGCACCCCGCCTACTCGGGGGTGACGCTCGGCCTCCTTCACGGCACCGCGCCGGAGGCTCTCGTCTTCTGCCACCAGCCGAACCGCACCCAGATCGAGGAACCACCGTTCACCAGACTGCCCTCGCTCATCGAGATGATCGACACATATGAGCATCTCGCCAGGTTCCTCCGCCCCGCGAAGGTCGCGTGCATCTCGATCAGCACTCGAGGCCTGGACGAGGACGTCGGCAGATGGGCGAGCAACGAGATCGAGGAGACGACCGGCATCCCCACCGGGGACGTGTTCCACGGCGACGCCCCCAAGTTGTGGGCCGCCCTGGCCGAGCACCTCGCGCTCGACGCCTAGGGGGTCGGGACCTAGGGGGTCGGATCCCTCGCGTCGTAGCGGGCGAACTCGGGCATGAGAAGCGCCATCACGCCGATACCCGCGATACACAGGACCCCCCCCGAGACCACCGCGAACCCCAATGACGTCAGCGAGGCGACGGCTCCGGCCTCGAGGTTTCCGAGGCTCGGCCCGCTGGCGACCACAGCCAATTCGAGACCGCTGAGGCGTCCGATCATGTGCTTGGGAGCGGCGGTCTGCAGGATCGTGTGCCGGAAGATAAGGCTCACCTCGTCCGCACCTCCCGCCAGCGCGAGGAACAAGACCGCCAGCGGAAGAGACCCGGACAATCCAAAGGCCGCAAGGGACCCACCCCAGAGGATGACTGCGATGTAGACGGCGAGGCCCTGTTTTCGCACGCGTCCGGTCCAACCGCTCACGAGCGCTGCAATGAGGGCTCCGGCCGACGGTGCCGCGTAGAGAAGCCCAACGACTTCCGGACCACCGCCGAACCTCTGAAGCGCGAATGCAGGAAACAGGGCCATCGGCATCCCGAAGACCATCGCGTTGATGTCGACCACGAACGAGCCCTGCAGAACCTTCCGTCCCTTCAAGAACCGGATGCCGTCGAGCATCGACCGCGCGCTGACCCGATCTGCATCTGGGACCGGAGGGATCGGAGCGATCAGGAATACGCACGCGATCGAGACGAGGTAACTGAACGCGTCGATGCCGAAGGTCCACGGCAATCCGATGACTGCGATCAGGCGGCAGCAAGTGGGGCGTCGCAGAACGCAGCGCCGGCGATCGCGCCACCCACGAGCGAGAGAAAGAGGAGAGGGATCAGCTCGAAGAGGGCGGTGATCCCGACAGCGAGGGTCGAGCCGGTGATCTTGTAGACCTGGAAGGGGATCGCCACGAACGTCAACCGACTGCCGATGAACGAGATGCCCGAGCCCAACCATAGGAGCCGGTAGTCCCTGGACGTCTTGAGCGGCCTCAGGTCCAGAGAGCGGCCTCCCGAGCGTAGTCTCACGAAGCACGCTCTTCCTTCGTTTCATAGGTAGAGGCGGCGAAAGAGGGTCTTTGGGAGGCGTTCGCCTTCCTTCCTTCGGATCTTTCTGGGTGAGGAATCGCCCAACGGCCGAAAGGGTTCAGGCAACTATGGCAACCAGGAACGGGACAGAACATGACGCGCCCAGCTGGCTCGTTTGGGCTGCGCTCTGGACCGTCTACATCGTGTGGGGCTCCACCTACCTCGCGATCCGGGTCACGGTCGAGACCCTTCCGCCCCTCCTGGCAGGCGGCGTCAGGTTCCTCATCGCCGGAGCGATCGTCCTCGGGGCGATCTGGATCCGTAAGGGTCGTCGGGCGGTGCGGATCAGCCGCGCCGAGCTGTTCTCCTGCGTTCTGATCGGCGGCGGTCTCCTGATGGGTGGGAACGGCCTCGTGATCCTGGCGGAGCGAACGGTTCCCTCCAGCCTTGCCGCGCTGCTGATCGCGGCGGTTCCGCTGTGGATCGTCCTCCTTCGTTTCATCTCCGGGGACCGCGTTGCGGGAGGGACCCTGATCGGCGTTGCGGTGGGTTTCATCGGCGTGGCGATCCTGGTCCTGCCCGGCGATCGACCGGACGGAGCGACCCTTTACGGCCTCGGCACCTGCGTCCTCGCGGCCCTGATCTGGGCCACCAGTTCGTTCATGTCGCCGCGCGTGCAGCTGCCGCGCGATCCGTTCCTTTCCACCGGCGTGCAGATGCTCTGCGGCGCGGGGTGGTTGTTCTTCTTCGGACTGCTGATGGGAGAAGGCTCGGGGATCGACGTTTCCACCTTCTCGGGTCGTTCGTTGTTCGCCCTCGGCTACCTCGTCGTGTTCGGTTCCCTGTTCGCGTTCACCGCCTACGTGTGGCTCCTTCAGAACGCCCCCATCTCGAAGGTGGCGACGTACGCCTACGTCAACCCAGTGATCGCTCTGGTGTTGGGGTGGCTGATCTTGTCCGAGGAGATGAACCCACCGATGCTGATCGGCGCCGCCGTGATCGTTACTTCGGTCGCCTTCATCGTGACCCTCGAAGGCCGTGCGAAACGGGTCGAGGGTGCTGAGGCTCCTCCCGCTTTGACCACCCCGGCTCTGACCACCTCCGATCCAACCTAGCCCTGACTGCAACCCAGGGTGTTCCTGGAACGTCCTTTCAATAGATGACCAAGCCTTCCGATCGCGACGAGAGCTTCTCTACGTTCTTCTCTGCCCACGCGGAGGACATGCGCCGTTTGGCCGTGTTCCTCACCGGTGACCCGGAACAGGGACGCGACGCGGCGCAGGAGGCCCTGGTCCGCACCTATCGACATTGGTCGCGCATCAAGGGAGAGGACCCCGTGCCCTATACCAAGCGCATCGTGGTCAACCTCGTAAGAAGCGCTCACCGGCGCAAGATCGTCGCGATCCGTCACGCCAAGAGCACGCCGCCGGACCCGGGCATCCAGCAGTCGAGTGCAGGAAAGGTCGACGACTGGCTCGTGGTCAGCGACGCTCTTCTGACCCTGCCGCCCGTAAGAAGGGCGGCGATCGTCATGAGGTACTACGAGGACATGAGCGAAGCGGACATCGCTCGCGTCCTCGATCGTCCGTTGAACACCATCAAGTCCGACATCCACAGGGGGTTGAAGAGGCTCAGGCCTCTTCTCGAAGAGGCGGTGAGGACATGAGTTTCGACTCGCAGCTCAAGGACCGGCTGGGGTCCGCGGCGTCTGCCATGCCGGGCGAGCCTTTGGACATCATGATGACCTTGAG
>JAENWQ010000120.1 GCA_016649855.1 Actinomycetota bacterium
ACGCTCACCGACCGGCTGGGCCGTCCGATCCGGGATCTCCGCATATCGGTCACCGACCGGTGCAACTTCCGGTGCGTTTACTGCATGCCGCGCGACATGTTCGGGCCCGATCATGCCTTCCTCCCCCGGGCCGAGCTCCTCACCTTCGAGGAGATAGCCCGCCTGGCTCGCATCTTCTCCGGCCTCGGCGTTCAGAAGATCCGCCTTACCGGTGGTGAGCCCCTGATCCGCAAGGACCTCGAGGACCTGATCGGGATGCTGGCTGTGATCCCGGACCTCGACATCGCCCTGACGACCAACGGGGCGCTGCTTCCGAGGATGGCCGAGCCCCTGGCCAAGGCGGGGCTCACGCGGGTGACGGTCTCCCTCGATTCGCTCGACGATGCCAGGTTCGATGCCATCAACGACGTGAACTTCCCCGTCTCTAGGGTTCTCGAGGGCATCGAGGCCGCGGCCTCAGCCGGGCTCGATCCCATCAAGGTCAACATGGTCGTGAAACGCGGCATGAACGACGTCGACGTCGTCCCGATGGCCGAACACTTCCGCGGCACCGGTCACACCGTTCGCTTCATCGAGTACATGGACGTCGGCACGACCAACGGGTGGCGACTCGACGACGTCGTTCCCGCGGCCGAGATGGTTGATGCCATCTCGGCGAGATTCCCGCTCGAGCCGATCGGATCCGACTACCGGGGCGAGGTCGCGAAGCGCTACCGCTACCTCGACGACGCGGGCGAGATCGGATTCATCTCGTCGGTCACTCAGCCGTTCTGCGGCGACTGCACGAGGGCGCGGATCTCGTCCGAGGGGAAGCTGTTCACCTGCCTCTTCGCGAGCGAGGGTCACGACCTCCGTGAGCTGGTGCGCGCCGGTGCGGACGATGCCGCCCTGGCCGATGCGATCACCGGCGTATGGCAGAACCGCGGCGATCGCTATTCGGAGCTGAGGTCGGCCGCCACCTCCGGGCTCACGAGGGTCGAGATGTCGTACATCGGTGGCTGACGTGACCGCGATCCGAACCTGGCTCAGCGAGGACCCACTCGATGTCACGCAAGTGATCGCCGAGGCGTCCTCGATCGAGGCCGGCGGGATCGGCATCTTCATCGGCACCGTCCGCGCGAGCGCGTCGGTCGAATCGAACTCGATCAAGAGCGTCGTCCGCCTCGATTACGAGGCTCATCCCACCCTGGCGATCGAGAAGCTGCAAGCGGCTGCGGAGGCCGCGGCGGCGAAGTTCGAACTCATCAAGATCGCCGCCGTCCATCGGACCGGCCGCTGTGAACTCGGCGAGCCGACCGTCGCGATCGCCTGCGCGGCCGCCCACCGCGGGGAGGCCTTGGACGCCGCCCGCTTCCTGATCGACGAGATCAAAGCGACCGTTCCGATCTGGAAGAGCGAGGTCTACGGCGACGGCTCCGCCTGGGTAGGCGCCACGCCCTAACCCGAGCCTTTCTTTCCACGCCAGTCGTCTATGGCACGACTCACGTGGAAGAAAACGGCCCCGACTCAGTCCGCTCGATACACGAGGCCGACGTCACCCGCACTGAGCACGGTGAGGGATCGGCCCTCGATCTCGGCAGTGAACCCGTCGCCGAGGACTTGGAGCACGTGGCCATCCTGGGCTTGCAGGTCATTGGGACAGTGACCATCGGCCGACATCGCCGTAAAGAGGATCTCGTCACCTCGCTCGACCCACTCACCCTCGATGTCCCGGCAGCCCGTCGTCCCAGAGAACGACCCGTCTCCTTTCAGGAGCAAGGTGGCCGGTGCGGCGGAACTCGCCGTTCCCTCCGGGCCCGAGCCCGAGATCATCGACTCGAGGTGCCACTCGGTGTCGACGAGGTCGGCCGTGGGAACGGGGGCCAGAAGCTCGAAGCGAAGCTCGGAGTCGGGACCGCTCAAGACCAGCTCGTCGCCGGCCCGCTCGATCGTCGTGGCCGTCGTCAAGGCCTCAGTGTAGGCGGACTCAGATTCCATCACGTCGGGAGCGCAGCCCATCTGCGTGATGAACATCTCATCGAGCTTTAACGAGTCCCCATCGATCTGGACACTTCCGTCGTAGCCATTGCAGGCAGCGGTCCCGTCGATCCTTCCTTCTGCGATGTGGAGGGTTATCCGGTAGCCCTCGACGATCGCCACCTCACCACCCGGCCCCCTGCCGGCCGTCAGTAACCATGAGCCCTCCACGGACCCTCCTGAAGACCCACCCGGCCGAGAAGGTTCCGGCTCCCCGCACCCGGCGCCGAGAAGGGCCACGACGAGAAGACCCGCCAGGACGGGGCCGCTACGGCCAGACTTCATGCTTCTTGGACGGCGCTCATGGATACCGGGTTCCCGGTCGCTCGTTCTTATCCAGCTCAGTGAGCTATAGCGACCCTCAGCTGGATAAGAAACGTCACTACTGCAGGGAGTCGAAGTCGGAGGGGGTGTCGACGTCTTGTGGGGGGTCGGCGTCCAGGGCGACCTCGAGGATGTCCTCGGCGGAGGCGAGGAACTCTCTCGCTCCGGTGTCACCGGCGCGGGCGCCGAACTCGTCGAACGAATCCCGGGCGACGATCACCGGGTGTCCCGGTGTGCCCCGGTAGACGGCCCGGGCCACCCGGGCCCCGGACGAACGGAAGGCAGCGATCACTTGGCCGATCGCCGCGCGTGAGAGGCGGGGCTGGTCGCCGAGGAAGATGGCGGCGGCAACGGAATCCGGAGTCACGCTCGCCAGGCCCAGGCGAAGAGAGGTGGACTGACCCTCGGCAAACTCAGGGTTGACGACGACCCGGGCGCCCTCGGGAAGCTCGAGCGCCGCCTCGATCTCGTCGGCCGCATGGCCCAGGACCACGACGATCTCGGCGAAACCACATGAGGCGACCACATCAACGACGTGCTGGAGGAGCGGCTTGCCGTCGAGGACGAGCAGCTGCTTGGGCTCGCCGAACCGCTTCGACGAGCCCGCGGCCAAGATGACTGCGGAGATCTCAACCGGACCGGACGACGCGCTCACCGCTCGAGTCTAGGGGCTAGCCTCCGGCGACGGCCGGGATGATCGAGACCTTGGCCCCCTCGGGAACCAACGTGTCGAGGTTCTCGAGGAAACGCACGTCTTCTTCGTCGAGGTAGATGTTCACGAACCGGCGCAGCGCTCCGGTGTCGTCGACGATGCGCTCGGTGATGCCGGGATGCCTCCGGCCGAGTTCGGCAACGAGATCTCCGATCGTCTTGCCGCTCGCTTCGACCTCCGAGGCGCCGTTCGTGAACGCTCTCAGCTGCGTCGGGATCCTCACCGTCACGCTCATCTGGTTCCCTCCAGTAGTCGGTCGACCGCCTCGACGTTCGCCGCGATGGCGTGCGAGGGACCCACCTCTCCCAACGCCTCTATCGTCTTGAGGCCGACGCCGGTGATCAGCGCGACGGTTTCCTGGTCGGGGGTGACGGCGCCCTCGCGGATCAGCTTCTCGAGGGTGGCGATCGTCACTCCCCCGGCGGTCTCGGTGAAGATGCCTTCGGTGCGCGCTAGGAGCTTCATGCCCTCGGCGACCGACTCCTCGGGGATACGCGTGACGGTGCCTCCGGTGGCGCGGACATCTCTCAGCGCGTAGTAGCCGTCGGCGGGGTTCCCGATCGCCAATGACTTCGCGATCGTGTCCGGCTTAACCGGCCGGAAGTCGTCGGCGCCCTCTTCGAACGCACGGGCCACCGGTGAGCATCCGTCGGCCTGCGCCCCGTGGATCGCGGTGTGGGGAGCCTCGTCGAGAAGGCCAACCGTGTGCAGTTCGCCGAAGCCTTTCTTGACCTTGGTTAGCAGCGAGCCCGAAGCGACCGGGATGATCACCGCATCGGGGCTCCTCCACCCGAGCTGCTCCGCGATCTCGTACCCGAGCGTCTTGGAGCCTTCGGAGTAGTAAGGGCGCACGTTGACGTTCACGAACGCCCAGTCGTCCTTCATGCCACAGAGCTCGGCGCACAATCGGTTGACGTCGTCGTAGGACCCCTTCACGGCGATGAGCCGCCCGCCGTACACGGCCGCGGCGGCGACCTTGCCGGCCTCGAGCCCTTCAGGGATGAAGACGACGCTCTCCATCCCGGAGGCGGCGGCATGCGCGGCCACCGCGCCGGCGAGGTTCCCCGTGCTCGCGCACGCAGCGACCTTGAAACCGAACGCCCGCGCTGCGGTCAGTGCCACGGTCACGACCCGGTCCTTGAACGAATGCGTCGGGTTGGTGCCTTCGAACTTGAGCCACAGCTTCTTGAGCCCGAGCTCGGCGGCCAGACGAGGGGCGTCTATCAACCTCGACCACCCGGCGCCGATGTCGACCCACTCCACGTTGGGGGCGGGCAGGAGATCGGCGTAGCGCCAGATCGTCGGAGGTCCGGCTGCTATCCGTTCCCGGCTGGTCGTCGCCGCGATCCGGTCGTAGTCGTAGACGACCTCGAGGGGGCCGAAGCAGAACTCGCACACGTGCTGGGGCTGGAGCGGGGTCTCGTTGCCGCACTCCTTGCACGCAAGGGCGCGGGCGTTCCCCCAATCGAGCACGTCCGGGATCTCGGGGGCCGACGCGGTGCGACGGCTGAGGGCGCGGTCTATGAGAGCGCTGGTCTCGTCTAGGTGGGTCACGGTGATACTGCCTCCTCTCGTCTGCTCGACGGACGGAGGGGCGCATCGCACCATCTCATCTCCCCCGGGCGTCTGCTCGGGCCAGATTTGGCACCTTCCCCCTCATTGGGGTGGGTTGCCGGGGCTTCGCAGGGCTGGATCCCTCTGCCCCCTCTCGATGAGGTGACCGCTTTGTAACCGAACGGCGTAAGAAAATCAAACGAGAGACACCCGCGCGCTCACTACTCGAGACTTCGAGCGATCCCGAGAACCTCTCTCAGCCCCGTCATCGACTCGATCCGGAAGGTGACCCCGGCCGATTCCCAGATGAGGGCGTTGCCAGAGATCCTGGTGCTTTCTTCGAAACTCAGGGCGTGCTCGAACCCCCGCACCCAGAGTCCCTCGACGCCCTTCACCTTTACCCGTCGGACGTGTGCATCTCCCCCGAGGAACTTCTCGAGATACGGATCGGATTCGGACGGGGGGTCCGGCAAGCGGAAGATGATGAGACCCGCCCCGGTGTCCCCGATCTCGGAAAGTTCTGCGCTCGCGTCGTAAACGAGCGCGGAGAACTCATGGAAATCCGAGAGGTAGACCGCGTCCGGCGCTCCGAGGAGCGCCGGAACCTCGACGTGTCCGAATATCTCATCGACCTCTTCAAGGCTCGACACACGCCCGAGTCCAAGATCCGGTGCTGTAGTCGTGGGGGTCGGAACTGTCGCGCCGGTCTCGATCTTGACGCGTCCGAGCCCCAAGAAGTCCGCAGCCGCGGCCCGGAATCCCGGCATCGAGAGCAGGGCCCCGAACACTCCGACGGCGGCGGCCGCCGCGGCGAGCGTGATCCGACTCCTCCACACCGGGTGAGAGGAGATGGGTCTCACGCCGATCCGAGCACGGACCCGGTCGACGACATCCGGAGCCGGAGGCCACTCCACCGAACCGGAGAGTTGTACGAGCGCCACTTCGAGGTTGACCTCGGACCAGTTCACGCTCGCGTTCCTCCTTCGACGAGAGAATCCCTCAGACGTGTCATCGCTCTCGAGAGACGTGATTTGACGGTGCCAGGCGGGCAATCGAGGGCCGCGGCGGCCTCGGCTTCGCTCATCTCGAGTAGGTAGCGATACGAGATCACCAGGCGGTCGTCCTCCTTCAGTTCCCCGATCGCGGCGAGCAGCTCCTCTTTCGCTTCGGAGTCGAGGACCACCGCTTCGGAGGACGGGGTCGCGCCCTCCGAGCGGCGGTCCCCGGCAACCCGGACGGCAAGGCCGAGACGACGCCCCGCCGACCGCCTGCGGTTGCGGGCCTCGTTCCCGACGATGGTCAGGAACCAGGTCCGGAACGAAGCGCCCTCCCGGAAGCCTCCGAGCGCCCGGTGTGCCTTCACGAATGCCTCCTGCACGATGTCTTCTGCCTCCGTCTCGTCCCGGAGGACGAGGTAGGCGACCCGGTGTGAGGTGCCCTGATGCCTGCGGACGAGGCGCGCGAACGCGTCTTGATCACCTCGCCGGGCGCGAGCAACGAGCTCCGAGTCGTCCATCGACCCATCATCCAGTGGTCGGCCCTCCACCGTTTCGATTTCTCCCGGTCGCTACTCGCTCCACTACTCCACTTACACCGCGGCCGCCTGAAGGGTTCCCCGATCGAACGGTTCCCCAGCCTGCCTGGGCACGAGGCACAATGGGCCCATGATCAAGGCCGGCATGAGAACCGCGGCCGTCGTAACCATCAGCGACGGCGTCACCGAGGGGACCAGAGAGGACACCTCTGGAGATCTCGCGGTCGATCTCCTCGAGAAGGCCGGCCTGGAGATCGCGGAGAGAACCGTGACCCCGGACGATCGGGACGGGATCATCGAGGAGCTGCGGCGGCTGTGCGAGGCAGGGGTCGCCCTGATCGTCACGACCGGAGGAACGGGTTTCGGCCCACGGGACGTGACCCCGGAGGCGACCCGCACAGTGATCGACCGCGAGGCCCCGGGGCTCGCCGAGCTGATCCGTGCGAAAGGCCTCGAGAAGACCCCGTTAGCGGCGCTGTCTCGAGGTATCGCCGGTGCCGCGGGCCGGACCCTGATCGTGAATCTCCCAGGAAGCCCGAAGGCGGTCGGTGAAGGCCTCGACGGCCTCGTGCCACTGTTGAGCCACGTGCTCGATCTCCTCGCAGGAGATACCGAGCATGGTGGCGACGCACCCTAGTTCGACATGGTTCTTCACGACGGCTCCGGGCTTTACCGGATACCGGTGGCGCTCACGACCCGTTCGGGATGGGAGTAGATGTTGAAACTCTCGCCCCGGAGGAAGCCGATCAGCGTGAGCCCGAACCTTTGCGCGGCCTCTACCGCGAGGCTCGAAGGGGCCGAAACCGCGCACATGATGGGGGCTCCGGCGGCGAGGCATTTCTGGACGAGCTCGTAGCTGGCGCGCCCGGAGACGGCGACGATCCGGCCGGCCAGTGGAAGCTCCCCGGCCAGGAGCTTCGCCCCTATCGCCTTATCGAGCGCGTTGTGGCGTCCGATGTCCTCTCGCACCAGATCCACGGTCCCGTCGGGACGGAAGATCCCCGCCGCATGCAAACCGCCGGTAGCCTCGAAGAGGCTCTGCGACGAGCGCAACCTCTCAGGCAGGGCCGAAATGACCGCCTCGGGGACCCGCAGATCGCTCTCCACCGAGTGGCACATACCTTCAAGCTGATCGAGGGACGCCTTCCCGCAGATCCCGCAACTCGAGGTCATGAAGAAGTTCCGCCGGAGCGACGACGGATCGAAGTCGCTCCGGGTCCGGACCGTGACAACGTTGAACTGGGAGTGGTCGCCGTCGGGGTCGGGATCGTGCGGCTCGACCGGGGGCCTGGAGCCGACATCGCAGTAGCTGACGCGGGTAACGTCTCCCTCTGTGATCAGACCCTCGTTGTAGAGGAACCCGGTCGCAAGGTCGAAATCGTGGCCCGGCGTACGCATCGTGACGGCCACCTCTACCGGCTCCTGAGACATCCCTCCGGCCCTGATCTCCATCGGCTCTTCGCCGGCAAGCCGGTCCCTGCGCTCCGATCTAGTCCCGGGCGTCACCGCGACGATGTTGGCTCGTACGACGTTTCGGCCCGGCATGCTTTCATTATCTACTCTCCCTTTCGTTTCCCCGCCCTCCCCTGGGCGTGCCGTAGTCTCGATTCCGGACTCCAACCATGCGAGCGGGGGTAAAGGATGGTCGAGCGAGACATCGAAAGGACGATCGAGGCGCTGCTCGAGGAGCGCCGCACTTTCCAACCTCCGGAGGACTTCACGGCGCAGGCGAACGTCCGCGATGTCTCCGTCTACGAGGCCGCCGCCACGGATCCCGACGGG